>CAYSTR010000008.1:0-17780 GCA_964433745.1 uncultured Oscillospiraceae bacterium
ACGGCAAAGCGCACAGGTGCAGGAGTATCCGGGCCTATTCCGCTGCCGACCGAGAAAGAGATAACCACAATTCTGCGTGCGGTACACAAGTACAAGGATTCTAGAGAGCAGTTCGAGCTGCGTATTCACAAGCGTCTTATAGACATTCTAAGACCGTCCCAGAAGACGGTTGAGGCGCTCATGAGCCTTGAGCTTCCCGCCGGTGTGGATATAGAGATTAAGCTCTAAAATGGCATGATCAATCGGCAGGAGTGCCGTTTTTGTATGCGGGGCAGCTTCTCGTGTACAGGTCATGTTGGGCGATGGAGACACCGCTCAACCAATAACCATATAGGAGGATAAAGGATGCAGAAGGTAATCATTGGCAAGAAGCTGGGAATGACACAGCTTTTTGACGAGAACGGCAAGATGATCCCCGTTACCATTATTGAAGCGGGACCTTGTCCTGTCGTCATGAAAAAGACGACAGAAAAGGACGGTTACAATGCTGTTCAGCTGGGTTACGGCGATGTTTCGGCTAAGCAGGTGAGTAAGCCCTTAAAGGGACACTTTGCAAAGGCTGATGTAGCAAACAAAAGGGTGCTTCGTGAGTTTCGTCTGGATGACACATCGGCGCTTAATGTCGGCGATATCGTAAAGGCTGATACGTTCGGCGAGGGCGACAAGGTGGATGTCACCGGCATCAGCAAGGGTAAGGGTTTTGCGGGCACCGTTAAAAAGTATGGCACTCGTACGCTCAAGAACACCCACGGTACAGGTCCTGTTCACAGACACGCAGGCTCAATGGGAGCAAACTCCGATCCGTCCAGGGTCATGAAGGGCAAGAAGCTTCCCGGACACATGGGCAGTGAGCGCGTCACAATACAGAACCTTGCTGTCGTAAAGGTGGACGCGGGCGAAAACCTTATAGCGGTCAGAGGAGCGGTACCGGGCGCGAAAGGCTCGACTGTAATGCTCCGTGACAGCGTAAAGCAGTAAGGGAGGGAACTAAATGCAGAGCGTAAAGGTTTTGGATATGGCTGGAAAGGTCGTGTCTGAGCTTACCTTATCCGATGAAGTATTCGGTATAAAGCCCAACAAGTGGGTTATGCACGAGGCAGTGGTCAACTACCTCGCAAACCAGCGCCAGGGCACACAGTCTACGCTGACTCGAACAGAGGTTCGCGGCGGCGGCAGAAAGCCTTGGAGACAAAAGGGCACAGGACACGCAAGACAGGGTTCAATAAGAGCTCCGCAGTGGAGACACGGCGGTGTTGCACTGGGTCCTAAGCCGCGTGATTACAGCTACAAGCTGCCCAAGAAAGTCAAGAAGCTGGCTATCAAGTCTGCATTCTCGTCAAAGGTACTTGAGGAAAACCTCATTGTTATTGATAAGATTGTTTTAGACGAGATTAAAACAAAAAAGATCGTTTCGATGCTCGCCGCTGTAAAGGCGGGGAAGAAGCCCATGATAATCAACGCAGAGAACGACAAGAATCTCATACTAAGCGCAAGAAATATCCCGGGTGTCAAGACAGCGCTTACAAACACTATAAATGTGTTTGATATTCTAAACTGCGATACACTTATTATCGCAAAGGATGCCGTAGCTAAGCTGGAGGAGGTGTACGCACAGTGAGGGATGCAAGAGACGTTATTTTAAAGCCGATTATCACCGAGAACTCCATGGAGGGCGTGAGAAACGGAAAGTATACCTTCAAGGTGCTGAAAGCCGCTAACAAGATTGAGATTGCAAACGCAGTTGAGAAGCAGTTTGGTGTCACGGTAGACAGCGTCAACACCATGAACGTCAGAGGACGTTTCAAGAGAATGGGCAGGAACGAAGGCTACAAGCCCGATTGGAAGAAAGCTATAGTGACGTTGAAGCAGGGTTCCAAGACTATAGAGTTCTTTGAGAGCATGATTTAGGAAGGTGAAATAGATGGCGATAAAGGTTTTTAAGCCAACGACGGCCTCCCGGCGCGGCATGACCGTAACCGACTACTCGAAGCTTTCCAAGGTCGAGCCGGAGAAGAGCCTACTGGCGGTCAAGAAAAAGAAGTCCGGCAGAAACAGCTACGGACGCATAACGGTACGTCACAAGGGCGGCGGTAACCGCAGAAAGTACCGTATTATTGATTTCAAGCGCACTAAGCACAATATGCCCGCAACAGTGCTGACACTGGAGTACGATCCCAACCGTACAGCACACATTGCGCTCGTCAAGTACGAGGACGGCGAGAAGCGTTATATCGTAGCTCCCAACAACCTCAATGTGGGCGATACCATCGTATCGGGCGCAGCGGTTGATATAAAGCCGGGCAACGCACTGCCGCTTTCCAGCATTCCTCTGGGTACTTTTATCCACAACGTAGAGCTGTATCCCGGTAAGGGCGCACAGCTGGCTCGTTCAGCGGGAACTATGGCGCAGCTCATGGCTAAAGAGGGAATATATGCACTTTTAAGACTTCCGTCCGGTGAGCTTAGAAATGTTCCGGCACAGTGCATGGCGACCATTGGTCAGGTATCTAACCTTGATCATGAGAACGTTAAGATTGGTAAGGCGGGAAGAAAACGCCACATGGGCATCCGTCCGACGGTCAGAGGTTCTGTCATGAACCCGTGTGACCACCCGCACGGCGGCGGTGAGGGCAAGTCCCCGATTGGACGTCCCGGACCTGTTACTCCGTGGGGCAAACCGGCGCTGGGATATAAGACCAGAAATCATCATGCAAAGAGCGATAAGTTTATAGTTAAGCGCAGAAACGCTAAATAGCGTCGGAAAGGAGGCAGATTATGGGAAGAAGTGTCAAAAAAGGACCATTCGTCCAAGAGGTGCTGCTTAAAAGAGTAGTTGCCATGAACGATAAGGGCGAGAAAAAGGTACTGAAGACCTGGAGCAGGGCATCTACAATATTCCCCGATTTTGTTGGTCATACATTTGCCGTCCATGACGGGCGCAAGCACGTACCGGTTTACGTGACAGAGGATATGGTCGGACACAAGCTAGGAGAGTTTGCTCCGACACGCACCTACAGAGGACACGCCGGCGCAAAGTCGAGCAAGTAGTTAGTGGTTAGGGGACTAACGACTAAAAGGGAGATGAATAAATGGAAGCGAGAGCTTATCTGAGATACGCGCGGATTTCCCCGCGAAAGGTATCCATTGTGTTGGATCTTATCAGAAACAAGCCGACCGAGACGGCGATTGCGATTCTCAAGCACACACCCAAGGCGGCAAGCGAGCTGTTGTTGAAGCTTTTAAATTCTGCCATAGCCAACGCCGAGAACAATTTCAACATGGATAAAAGAAGTCTCTATGTATCCGAATGTTTCGTTACACCGGGTCCTACCCTAAAGCGCATAATGCCTAGAGCAAAGGGCAGCGCACACCGGATACTAAAGAGAACCTCGCACATGACCATAGTGCTGAAAGAGGCACAGTAATCCTAAACTGAGGAGGGTAAGCTATGGGCCAGAAGGTCAATCCCCACGGATTGAGAGTGGGTATCATAAAGGACTGGGATTCCCGCTGGTTTGCTAAGGACAATGTATTCGGCGATACGCTCGTAGAGGACTACAAGCTGCGCGAGTACTTGAAAAAGACACTCTATGCGGCAGGTGTCCCGAAGATAGAGATTGAGCGTGACGCGACAAAGGTGCGTGTACACATCCATTGTGCGAAGCCGGGTATGGTCATCGGCAAGGGCGGCACAGAGATTGATAAGCTGCGCGCTAAGTGCGAGTCTATCATCCACAAGCCGGTGTTCATAAACATCGTTGAGGTGCGTCAGCCTGATCTGAATGCACAGCTCGTGGCAGAGAACATCGCAGGCCAGCTAGAGCGTCGTATTTCTTTCAGACGCGCTATGAAGCAGTGCATGGGAAGAGCTATGAAGCTAGGTGCAAGAGGAATAAAGACAGCTGTTTCCGGACGTTTAGGCGGCGCGGAGATTGCACGTACCGAGCACTACCATGAGGGTACTATTCCGCTGCAGACCATCAGAGCGGATATTGACTACGGTTTTGCCGAGGCACATACGACCTATGGACGTATCGGTGTCAAGGTATGGCTTTACAAGGGCGAGATTCTGGGTGACAGAAATGCACCGAGACGTGAGCGTCCCGAACGTCCTGAGAGAAGTGAGAGACCCCGTTCGGACAGACCGCGTTCCGACAGACCCTTTAATAATGACAGGGGCGGTCAGAGAACCGGCGGATATAACCAGGGCGGACAGCGTTCCGGCGGATACCAGGGTGGCGGTCAGAGAACCGGCGGGTATCAAGGCGGTGGCGGATACCAAGGCGGCGGACAACGTACCGGCGGATATCAGGGTAACACACCCCGTCCGGCAGAGCCCAAACCGGAAGGAGGACAAGGTTAATGCTGCTTCCTAAGAGAGTAAAATACAGGCGTGTACACCGCGGCAGATTAAAGGGTAAGGCTATGCGCGGAAACTTTGTTTCCAACGGCGATTTCGGTCTGATGGCTTTAGAGCCGGCATGGATAACCTCCAACCAGATCGAGGCAGCGCGTATTGCCATGACCCGTTATATCAAGAGAGGCGGACAGGTCTGGATAAAGATATTCCCGGACAAGCCCATAACCGAGAAGCCTGCTGAAACACGCATGGGTTCCGGTAAAGGAAGTCCCGAGTACTGGGTAAGCGTCGTAAAACCCGGCAGAGTAATGTTCGAGATAGGCGGCGTAGACGAGGAGCTGGCACGTGAGGCTATGCGTTTGGCAATGCACAAGCTGCCGATAAAGTGTAAGTTCGTCAAAAAGGAAGAAACGGCAGGTGACGAGTAATGAAGGCTACAGCATTACGAGAGCTTTCCAATATAGAGCTTAATGAAAAGCTGTCGGATTTAAAGGCGGAGCTATTCAATCTTCGGTTTCAACTGGCTATCAATCAGCTTGAAAATCCGGCTCGTATAGGCGCAGTTAAGAAGGATATAGCAAGAATCAAGACGATACTGCGTGAGCAGGAGCTAAAGGAAGCTAAGTGAGGAAAGGAGATAAGCCATGGAGAGAAGCTTGAGAAAAACCCGTGTCGGCACAGTAGTTTCGGATAAGATGGATAAAACCATAGTCGTTGCTATTATAGACAGGGTAAGGCATCCGCTTTATAAAAAGATCATTACACGCACTGTCAAGTACAAGGCGCACGATGAGAAAAATGAATGCGGTATAGGCGATAAGGTCGAAATAATGGAGACACGCCCCCTTTCCAAGGAGAAGAGATGGCGCCTTGTCGAGATTATAGAAAAAGCGAAATAGTTATTTAGCTTTACACAACTAGTTTTTAGTTATTAGTTTAATAAAGGGGGTCTCAGGTTTGGTTCAGATGCAAACCTACCTAAAGGTAGCAGACAATACCGGCGCTAAGGAGCTTTACTGCATCCGCGTGCTGGGCGGCTCCCGTAAAAGATATGCGGGTATTGGCGATATTATAGTCGCTTCGGTCAAAAAGGCAACACCCGGCGGCGTTGTTAAAAAGGGCGACGTTATCAAGGCGGTAATAGTGCGCTCTGCCAAAGGCGTTCGCCGTGATGACGGCACCTATATCCGCTTTGATGAGAACGCGGCTGTAATCATCAAGGAGGACAAGAATCCCAGGGGCACACGTATATTCGGGCCGGTGGCGAGAGAGCTCAGAGACAAGGATTATCTAAAGATATTGAGCCTTGCGCCCGAGGTTCTGTAGAGTGAGGATGAGTGTAGCGTGAAAGTGCCTTTCACGCGGCAATTTGTTCCAAATTGCTGGTAGGAATGGAGGATTTCAATGTGAATAAGCTTCACGTAAAAAAGGGTGATACGGTAGAGATTATATCCGGCAAGGATAAGGGCAAAAAAGGCAAGGTACTCGAGGTTTCCCCGTCCGAGCAGAAGATTATCGTAGAGGGACTAAATCTCGTAACCAAGCACGTAAAGCCCCGCCGTATGGGAGAGCCTGGAGGTATTATTAAAGCAGAGGGTGCGATGTATGCGTCAAAAGCGATGCTCGTCTGCCCCAAATGCGGAAAAGCTACCCGTCTGGCTCACAAGATATTTGAGGACGGCACAAAACAGCGTATTTGCAAGCACAAGGAATGTGCCGAAACTTTTTAAGGAGGAGCGTACATGGCTAGACTCAAGGATTTCTATAAAAATGAAGTAGCCGGCGCGCTGATGAAAAAGTTCGGCTACAAATCAGTAATGCAGATACCTAAGCTTGACAAGGTCGTTATAAATGTTGCCTGCGGTGAAGCCAAGGACAACCAGAAGATGATAGACGCTATTGTCAAGGATGTAGCTGCGATAACCGGTCAAAGACCCTGCGTATGCAAGGCTAAGAAATCGGTTGCAAACTTCAAGCTTCGTGCCGGAATGCCTGTAGGTGTAAAGGTTACGCTGCGCGGAGAGCGCATGTACGAGTTCATTGACAGGTTCTTCAACGTAGCACTGCCGCGTGTAAGAGACTTCAGAGGTATAAACCCTGACTCGTTTGACGGACGCGGAAACTACAACATGGGCATTAAAGAGCAGCTCATATTCCCCGAGATAGAGTATGATAAGGTAGACAAGGTACGCGGTATGGATTTGTGCTTTGCTACCACGGCAACAACCGATGAGGAAGCAAAAGAGCTCTTATCCCTCATGGGCGCGCCGTTTGCGAAGTAAGGAATAAGGAGGTAAAACCGGTGGCAAAGAAATCAATGATCCTCAAGCAGCAAAAACCCGCAAAGTTTTCTACGAGAGCATATAACCGGTGCAAGATCTGCGGCAGACCTCACGCCTATCTTCGTAAATACGGGATATGCCGTATATGCTTCAGGGAGCTTGCCTATAAAGGACATATCCCTGGCGTACGCAAGGCCAGCTGGTAACCAAAGGGGTTAGGAAAAGGATAAGGAGGGTTTGTTCGTGCAGATAACCGATACAGTTGCCGATATGCTCACACGCATAAGGAATGCAAATTCAGCAAAGCATGATACGGTGGATGTGCCGGCTTCCAATATGAAGAAGTCTATTGCCCAGATTCTTTTAGAAGAGGGCTATATAAAGGCTTTTCAGGTTATAGAGGACGGTAAGCAGGGCATCATCAGGATCGTATTAAAGTACGGCGAGGGCAAGACCCCGGTCATCCGTGGTCTCCGTAAGGTATCCAAGCCGGGACTTCGCATCTATTCAAGCTGCGAGGATATGCCAAAGGTCATCAAGGGTCTTGGCATCGCAGTAGTATCTACATCTAAGGGCGTTATGACCGATAAGTCCGCAAGGAAAGAGAACGTAGGCGGCGAGGTCTTAGCATTTATTTGGTAAAGGAGAAAGGCAATGTCACGTATTGGTAGAAAACCAATCGCCATTCCGGCGGGTGTCACCGTTACCATTAACGGCAACACCGTAACCGTCAAGGGTGCCAAGGGCGTGTTGGAGAATTCATTCCATAAGGACATAGGGATAGCCGTAGAAGGCAGCGAGATACTCGTAACCCGTCCGGATGATGAAAAGCTCCACAGAAGCCTGCACGGTCTGACACGTACGCTGCTGGCGAACATGGTTGAGGGCGTTTCACAGGGCTTCAAGAAGGATCTTGAGATCAACGGCGTGGGTTACCGTGCTGCAAAGCAGGGCAAAAACCTTGTAATGAACCTTGGATATTCCCATCAGGTAATCATGCCTGAAACGGATGGCATTACAATAGACGTTCCGGCACCCAACAAGATATCTATACTCGGTATAGATAAGCAAAAGGTTGGACAGTTCGCCGCCGAGGTCAGAGAGAAACGGCCGCCTGAGCCATATAAGGGCAAGGGCATAAAGTACGCTACCGAGGTTATCATCCGTAAGGAAGGTAAGGCCGGTAAGGGTGCTAAGAAGAAGTAAGGAGTGAGCTAGAATATGGTGTCAAAGGTTGATTCAAACAAGAAAAGGCTCCATAGACATCAGCGTGTCCGCCAAAAGATAAACGGATCGGCTGAATGTCCCCGCCTTTGCGTATTCCGTTCCTCCCGTCACATTTATGCCCAGATTATAAATGACCAAGCTGGCAACACACTTGTGGCCGCATCCACGATGGATAAGGAATTTGCAGGATACGGCGGAAACAAGGAAGCTGCGAAAAAGGTCGGCGAGGCTTTGGCAAAGAAAGCACTTGCTAAGGGCATAGAAACAGTCGTATTTGACCGTGGCGGATATATATATCACGGACGCGTACAGGAATTAGCAGACGGCGCCCGTGCCGGAGGATTAAAATTTTAACAGATAGGGGGTCTTTTCCGCTTGGCTAAGTTAATAGACGCATCCACGCTGGATCTTAAAGAGCGTGTTGTAACGATTAACCGCGTATCCAAGACTGTCAAGGGCGGGCGTATTTTCAAGTTTGCCGCACTTGTTGTTGTCGGGGACGGCGGCGATATTGTAGGCTTCGGACTGGGTAAAGCCTCCGAGGTGCCCGATGCGATACGCAAGGGTATAGAGGATGCTAAGAAGCACCTCATAAAGATTTCATTGAAAGGTACAACCATACCGCACGAGATAGTCGGTAACTTTGGGGCAGGTAAGGTGCTCATGAAGCCTGCCGCTCCTGGTACCGGTGTTATTGCTGGCGGTCCGGTTCGTGCCGTCATTGAGGTTACCGGAATAAAGGATATCCGTACAAAAGCGCTTCGTTCAAACAATCCGTGTAACGTCGTTTCTGCGACAATAAACGGCTTGAGCATGTTGCGCGATGCAGCGGAGGTCGCCGCAGTACGCGGTAAATCCGTAAAAGAGATATTAGGGTAGGTGGACTAAAGATGGCAAACTTAAAGATTACTCTCAAAAAGAGCATATCCGGCCGTAAGCAATCGCACATTGCCACCGCCCACTCATTGGGTCTGCGCAAGATAGGCGATAAGACCACACAGCCGGACAATCCCGCTACTAAGGGTAAGATAGCTGCAATAAAATATCTTATTGAGGTTTGCGAGGGTTAAAGGAGTAAGGGTTTTGGTAAAACTCGAACCGAACAACTAAAAGAGGTGATACAATGCGACTAAATGAGCTTAGTCCCGCACCCGGCTCCCGCAAAGATGCCTTTAGAAAGGGCAGAGGAGCAGGTTCCGGTAACGGAAAGACTGCCGGTAAGGGGCACAAGGGACAGAACGCCCGTTCGGGCGGCGGCGTAAGGCCGGGCTTTGAGGGCGGACAGATGCCGCTGGCAAGGCGTATTCCCAAGAGAGGCTTTAACAATATCTTCGCCACTAAGTACGCGGTTGTGAATATCTCCGATCTGGAAGTGTTTAATAACGGCGATGTGGTTGATGTTGAGGCATTAAGGTCTCATGGTTTGGTTAAGAAGATGTACGACGGTGTCAAGGTTCTGGGCAATGGCGAGCTAAAGAAGCAGCTGACTGTCAAGGCGGCGGCGTTTTCTGAAACCGCTAAGCAAAAGATTGAAGGTGCCGGAGGAAAGGCTGAGGTGATGTAGCTTGCTGAATACTCTTAAAAATGCCTGGAGAATTCCGGAGCTTAGAAAAAAGCTGCTATACACCATTCTTATTCTTATAATCTATAGAATAGGCTGCGCAATCCCTGTCCCCTTTCTAGACCCGGAGGTTCTAAAAACGTTTATTAATACAAACGCGGGAAGTATCTTCGGATATCTTGACATGCTGGCTGGTGGTGCGTTTTCACAGGCCACTATCTTTGCAATGGGTGTTACACCGTATATCAACGCTTCGATTATCATGCAGCTGCTGACTGTTGCCATACCGGCACTGGAGCGTATGCAGAAAGAGGGCGAGACCGGAAGAAAGAAGCTGGGACGGATTACGCGTTACGCAACCTTCGGACTGGCACTAGGTCAAGCGGTGGCATACTACATCCTTATGAGAAACCAAGGTGCTGTTACCTATACAAGCGGGTTTGCTGGAATATTTACAGCAGCTATTATTATGCTCGTATTTACCGCCGGTACAGCCGTAATTGTATGGTTGGGCGAACAAATTAATGACAAAGGTATAGGAAACGGAATTTCGTTCATAATCTTTGTAGGTATTATATCGAGAGGTCCGGCGGCTGTCGCAACATTGTGGCAGTATCTGACATTGGCAGGACAGGGACAGATTCAGTACTACTTTGTAGTTCCGGCTATAATTGTACTGTTTGTTCTGGTCATTGCATTTGTTGTGCTCATGTCAAACGCCGAGCGCCGCATACCGGTTCAGTACGCCAAGGTTATGCGCGGACGCAGAATGTACGGCGGTCAGTCTACACATATTCCCATCAAGGTAAATATGTCAGGCGTTATGCCGATTATATTCGCATCCAGCTTCCTTTCCATCCCCAGTACGATAAAGCTGTTCTTTACTCCCGAGGTGGGCAGCTTCTGGGATGCATTCTTTAAGGCATTCAGCTATGAAGGCTGGCTATATGCGGTGTTATACTTCCTCATGATTATAGGATTTAACTATTTCTATGTGGGAACGCAGTATAATCCCGTTCAGATGGCCAATGATTTAAAGAAGAACAACGGCAGCGTACCCGGTCTCAGACCCGGAAAGCCGACTTCGGACTTTATTGCTAAGATACTGTCCAAGGTCGTGTTAATTGGTGCTCTGTTCCTAGGCGTTGTCGCAGTACTGCCGATTGTGTTAGGCTCGGTAACGGGCGTAAACATCGCTCTGGGCGGTACATCCATACTGATTGTTGTCGGCGTTGCACTTGAGCTTGAGAAGCAGATAGAGCAGCAGATGATGATGAGACACTACAAGGGATTCCTTGAATAAAAAATGACACTCGCTAATAACGATACGGAGGTACGACATGAAGCTGATACTGTTAGGAGCACCGGGAGCAGGTAAGGGAACCCAGGCCGAGATGATCTGCGAACGGCTTGGTATTCCCCAGATGAGTACCGGAAACATGCTAAGAGAAGCGGTTAAGAACGGTACGGATTTTGGGTTAAAGGCTAAGTCCTTCATGGACAGCGGAGCATTAGTACCAGACGAGATTGTAATAGCGATTATACGCGAGGCGTTGCAGGGAGAGACCTGTAAAAACGGATTTATCCTGGATGGTTTCCCCCGCACCGAAGCGCAGGCAAAAGCACTTGACGATATGGGCGTAGAGATTGATATGGTCATCGACATTGATGTGCCGGATGAAAATATCATTAAGCGCATGTCGGGACGGCGTGTATGTTCGGGTTGCGGCGCCTCATATCATGTCGAGTATAAAACTCCCGCAGCGGAGGGTATATGCGACAAGTGCAGCGGCGGACTGGTGCTTCGTGCGGACGATGCACCCGAAACCGTAAAGGAACGTCTCAAGGTATACCACAGTCAGACCGCTCCTCTAAAGAATTACTATGCAAAGACTGGAAAGCTCAAAACTGTTGTCGGTCAGGAAAAGGTCGAAGATACGACAAAGCTTACCATGGCGGCATTGGGGATATAGCATGATCACTCTCAAAAATGCGAAAGAAATAGAGATCATGCGTGAAGCCGGAATAATAAGCGCCAAGGCATTGGAAAAAGCAGGTAGGGCGGTAACACCCGGCATTACGACAAAAGAGCTAGACAGGATTATTGCTAAAGAGATAAAGGCTCACGGTGCTGAAGCCTCCTTTCTGGGATATGACGGATTTCCGGCAAGTGCATGTATTTCCATAAACAATGAGGTTATACACGGTATTCCCGGGAAACGCGTAATCAACGAGGGCGACATAGTAAGTATAGATGTGGGTGCGTTCTGGAACGGTTTTCACGGTGATACGGCGGGAACCTTTGCCGCCGGAAGGATTAGCGATGAAGCCAAAGCCTTAATGGACGCAACGCGGGAGAGTTTGGAAGCCGCTATCTCCATTATAAAACCCGGTGTGAGGATTGGAGATATCTCCTCTTGTGTTCAAAAGTATGTCGAGGCAAGGGGTTTTGATGCGGTAACCAAGTTTGTCGGTCACGGTATCGGGAGACAGCTTCATGAAAAGCCGGATGTACCGAATGCGGGAGAACCGGGAAGAGGCGCGAGACTGTTACCGGGAATGACGATAGCGCTTGAACCGATGATTAATGCCAAGGGTTCTGATGTGTATATACTTAAAGACAAATGGACGGTTGTGACGGCTACCGGATGTCTGTCGGCACATTATGAGCATACTTTAGCGGTAACCGAAAACGGAGTGGCGGTACTCACAAGGCTTTAATGATACGAGGAATGACAATGGATATTCGTGTCGGCGACATTGTAAAGAGTATAGCCGGTCATGATAAGGGGAGCTTTTACTACATCGTGCGGACTGATGACGAGCGTGTATACATTGCAGACGGCAGACGCAGGAAGATAGAAAAGCTCAAAGCGAAGAGCAAAAAACACGTCCAAAGGATGGACACCGAGCCTTTTGTTTTGGAGGTTCTAACTAACAATACAGTGAAAAGGCTCTTGTGGAGGTATAACTTTGGCGGGAAAGCCTAATATGCGAGAACGACTTATAAAGAGGTGATATGCTTGTCAAAGGATGATGTAATCGAGATTGAGGGAATTGTAAAGGAAGCGTTACCCAATGCGAACTTTAAGGTACAGCTTTCCAACGGGCACGTAATACTGGCACACATATCGGGAAAGCTTCGTATGAACTTTATCCGGATACTGCCCGGCGACAAGGTCACGGTGGAGATGTCTCCTTATGATCTGACCAAGGGGCGTATCACGTGGAGATCGAAGTAGCAAATATACAAGGTGTTAGTAGAAACGCGAGAGATTATGTTCATTTAAGAAAAACATAAGTCGCGAATATGAGTCCAGCGTCACGCTGGAGGAGGTACTAATATGAAGGTGAGACCTTCCGTAAAGCAGATATGCGAGAAATGCAAGATAATCAAACGCAAGGGGCGTATCATGGTAATATGCGATAACCCCAAGCATAAGCAGAGACAGGGTTAATAATCAGTGAAAGGATGAGAATATGGCACGTATTGCCGGTGTTGACCTGCCAAAGGAAAAACGCGTGGAGATAGGACTTACCTATATTTTTGGTATAGGAAGAACAACCTCCAACAAGCTTTTAGCCGCAACCGGTATAAATCCCGACACAAGAGTCAAGGATTTAACCGAGGATGATTTGTCGCTCATCAGAGACTACATTGATAAGCAGTGCGTCGTTGAGGGTGATTTGCGCCGTGACACAGCGCTTAACATCAAGCGGCTCGTTGAGATTGGATGCTATCGCGGGGTAAGACACAGAAAAGGTCTGCCTGTACGCGGACAGAGGACCAAGACCAATGCACGTACAAGAAAAGGTCCTAAGAGAACAATCGCCAACAAGAAGAAGTAAGGAGGAGTTAGCTAAATGGCAAAAACAGCTGCTAAAAAGGTCGCCACACGTACAAGACGCCGTGAGCGTAAAAATATTGAGCGTGGTGCCGCACACATTCAGTCCACGTTTAATAACACAATAGTGACCATAACCGATGTACAGGGCAATGCGATCTCCTGGGCTTCCTCCGGCGGGTTGGGTTTTAGAGGATCGAGAAAATCCACTCCCTACGCAGCGCAGACCGCAGCGGAGACCGCAGCACGCGCAGCTATGGAGCACGGCTTAAAGTCGGTTGAAGTATTTGTAAAAGGGCCGGGTTCCGGCAGAGAAGCTGCAATCCGCGCACTACAGGCCGCAGGGCTTGAAGTAAACATGATTAAGGACGTTACACCCATTCCGCACAACGGCTGCAGACCTCCCAAGAGAAGAAGAGTATAGTTCTTTAGGTGGTAAAAAAGGGTTTAAACTTATTATCATGTTATTAAAAGGAATTTTTGAGGAGGAATATAATGGCAAGATATACCGGAGCGGTATGCCGTCTTTGCCGCCGCGAGGGACAAAAGCTGTTTCTTAAAGGCGAGAGATGCTATTCCGACAAATGCGGCGTTGTTCGTCGTTCATATGCACCTGGTCAGCATGGACAGAACCGCAAGAAGATATCCGAATACGGCGTACAGTTCAGAGCTAAACAGAAGGCCAGACGTTTCTACGGCGTACTGGAGGGACAGCTCGAGCGTTACTTTGACATGGCAGTTCGCGCACCGGGCATGACGGGCGAGAATCTTCTGCGTATCCTAGAGTCGAGACTGGACAATGTTGTATACCGTCTGGGACTGTGCGATTCAAGACCGCAGGCAAGACAGTTTGTGCGCCACAACCATGTAACGGTAAACGGTACACGTGTAAACATTCCGTCCTACCTTGTAAAGGCTGGGGATGTTATATCGATTACCGACAAGACAAGAGCAAGCGAGTCCTTTAAGAACATAGTCGAGGCTAACAGCTCAAGACCGGTTCCGAAGTGGCTTGATATGAACAAAACTACACTGTCCGCAACGGTGGTTTCTCTGCCGTCACGTGACGAGGTAGATCTTGATGTCGAGGAGCACATGATCGTTGAGCTTTATTCCAAGTAGTACATTCTCGCTAAAAGAAGCCAAGGAGGAGGGTTTTATATGATGGAGATAGAAAAGCCTAGAATAGGCACAACTGAGGTATCTCAGGACGGTACCTATGGTAGGTTTGTGGCCGAGCCCTTAGAGCGTGGTTTTGGTACGACCCTCGGAAACAGCTTAAGGCGTGTACTGCTTTCGTCATTGCCCGGCGTGGCGGTGACCTCGGTAAAGATTGACGGCATACAGCATGAGTTTTCGACTATACAGGGCGTCAAAGAGGATGTAACCGAGATAATCCTTAACATTAAGGGACTGACAGCAAAGATTTATTCCGAATCCGCTAAGACCTTATATATCGAAGCGGAGGGTGAGTGCGATGTCACCGCCGGAATGATTAAAGCAGATTCGGAGGTTGAGATTCTCAATCCCGATATGCACATTGCCTCTCTGGGGGAAAATGCCAAGCTATACATGGAGATTACGATAGATCAAGGACGCGGCTATGTACCGGCTGAAAAGAACAAGTCGCACATGAGCCAGTCGATTATCGGGGTTATTCCAGTGGATAGCATATACACCCCTGTTTTAAAGGTCAACTATGCCGTGGAAAACACCCGTGTCGGTCAGATTACTGACTATGATAAGCTGACACTGGAGGTTTGGACTGACGGTACCATATCCGCAAAGGAAGCGGTGTCGTTGGGAGCCAAGGTCCTCAACGAGCACCTCAAGCTGTTCCAGGAGCTGTCGGACGAGGGCTATCATGCAGAAATCATGGTAGAGAAGGACGAGGGCGGCAAGGAAAAAGTTCTTGAGATGACCATTGAAGAGCTTGACCTTTCGGTGCGTTCATTCAACTGCTTGAAGCGCGCCGGAATCAACACGGTTGAGGATCTCATCAACAAGTCTGAAAACGACATGATGAAGGTTCGCAACCTCGGGCGTAAGTCGCTGGAGGAAGTTATACAAAAACTCAATTCTTTGGGGTTTAACCTCATAAAGGAAGAAGAGTAGGAAGTGCAATCAACATCGGTGCGGGATTGGCCGCAATGAAAAGGAGTGAGAAGTATGCCCAGAAAACTCGGCAGAGACACCAGCCACAGACGGGCAATGCTCAGGGCGATGGTTACCTTTTTGCTGGAAAAGGGTAGAATAGAGACCACAGTGACAAGAGCGAAAGAGGTACGCAGTGTAGCAGAGCGCATAATAACTGCGGCAAAGCAGACAGATCTCCACTCTAAGCGTCAGGTGTTCTCATTTGTTACAAAAGAAGCTGTAGCAAAAAAATGTCTGGATGAGATAGCGCCTAAGTACCAAGACAGAAACGGCGGCTATACAAGAATAATCAAGATAGGCCCTCGCCGCGGTGATGCTGCGGAAATGGCTATCATCGAGCTTATATAGTAAAATGTGAAAACCCACCGAAAAATTCGGTGGGTTTTTGATATAAAAATACATTGACATGAAGAAAAGTTAAGTTTATACTGTAAAGAGTGCTGTGTTCAAAAGTATATGTGAGGAGAACATTAATGCCCGAAATTCTAGAAATGTCTATGGTTATATGCTTTGGCGTATCATGGCCCATCTCTATCTTAAAATCATACAAAGCAAGAACAGCTAAAGGAAAAAGTCTTGTCTTTCTTATATTTATATGGATTGGATATGTATGCGGTATTCTTTCAAAAATAATGTCGGACAAGATAACCTATGTCCTGGTTTTTTACATAATAAACATTGTCATGGTGAGCATTGACCTGCTTTTATATCTAAGAAATATGAAGCTTGACAGGAAAGCGTAGTATGGATATCAGTCTTATTAATATATATGAGCTTCTGTATAAGGCATATGGCGACCCCGGCTGGTGGCCTGCCGATTCACCGTATGAGGTGATAGTAGGCGCTGTACTCACACAGAATACCGTGTGGAGTAACGTTGAGAAGGCGATAGCAAACTTTAAAGGGACGCTTACTCCGGAGTTAATAGAGGATATTTCTGTCGATGAGCTTACAAAAATAATATATCCTGCGGGCTTTTTTAATCAGAAAGCCGTTTACCTTAAAGAGATAACTAAATGGTACAAAAGCTATGGCTATAGCGTAGCGAATGTGCAAAAAAGAGAACAAAAAGCTCTAAGAAAAGATATTTTGGCGGTCAAAGGTATTGGAAAAGAGACTGCGGACAGCATTTTATTGTATGCGTTTGGGTTTCCCAGCTTTGTTGTAGATGCCTATACAATAAGGCTTCTTATAAGGCTGGGTTATACCGGTCAGACGTTGTATGATAATGTAAAGCTTATGTTTGAGACGGCCTTGCCGCGGGATACAGAGCTTTATAACCGCTATCACGCCCTTATTGTCGTAAATGCCAAAATGTGCTGTAAAAAGAAACCGGAATGTAGTGCTTGTCCCCTTAATTTAG
Organism: uncultured Oscillospiraceae bacterium; assembly: GCA_964433745.1. GTDB lineage: Bacteria > Bacillota > Clostridia > Oscillospirales > Ruminococcaceae > CAYSTR01. The sequence goes on from CAYSTR010000008.1 coordinate 16,796, forward strand.
TTTGTCCAAAAATTGATATATAAATATAAGGAGAGAAATTGATGTTTACACTATCACCGCGGCAGATTCATCTGGATTTCCACACCAGCGGACTTATCCCCGGAATTGGCAGTGACTTTGATGCCGCCTCTTTTGCCAAGACCGCAAAGGACGCGGCGGTCAGCTCCATGACCGTGTTCGCCCGCTGTCATCACGGATACGTTTACTACCCGTCAAAGCTCAACCCTGAGCTGGTTCATCCCCATCTGGTAAATAAGAATCTGCTTGTCGAGCAGGTGCGCGCACTGCACAGTGCCGGTATAAATGCGCCTGTTTATATCACGGTACAGTGGGACTACTTCCATGCAACTACTCGTCCGGAATGGCTCATACGCGGATTAAAAGGGGAGCACGAGGGTGATTCGTTTACAAAGCCGGGATTCTATCAGTCGCTCTGCGTAAATACAGGTTACTATGATTTTCTAAAGGAGCACACTAGTGAGGTGTGCGAGCTTTTAGGCAGCGAGCTGGACGGTATCTTCTTTGATATTGTAGGCATTCGTCCCTGTTTGTGTGCCACATGCCGAGCTGAAATGGCAGAAAAGGGCATAAATATGGATGACGACCGCGAGGTGCGCGCATTCGCCAAGTTTGTTCTTGACCGCTTTAAAGCGAATATGACAGAGGTTGTTCGCTCATACAATAAAAAATGCAGTATATTCTATAATGCTGGTCACATAGGACCTTGTACAAAGGAGAGCACCGACAGCTTCTCTCACTTTGAGTTGGAGAGCCTGCCGTCGGGCGGATGGGGATATCTTCACTTCCCCATTACAGCAAGATACGCCCGCAAGCTGGGACTGGACTGCATGGGTATGACCGGAAAGTTCCACACTTCATGGGGAGATTTCCACTCACTAAAAAACCTGGCCGCTCTTGAATTTGAGTGCTTCCGTATGTTAAGCTACGGCTTTGCAAGCTCAATAGGTGACCAGCTAGAGCCGAA
>CAYSTR010000009.1:0-17423 GCA_964433745.1 uncultured Oscillospiraceae bacterium
GTCCGTCTGTATAAAGGAATGTTCCACATCGTCTGCTGTTTCGATTTCTGGCTCATTGGGGATTATGCGCTTCTCCTTTCTCAGATGAGAAAGAAAGCTGTTTTTTGCTATAGCGCACAGCCATGTAAACTCTGTAGCTTCGCCGCGATAGCTCTTGTCTGTTACAAGTGCCTTGAAAAAGGTGTGCTGTGTTATCTCTTCTGCCATATCCCTGTTTTTGGACAGGGCAAAAATATAGGAGAACACCTTCATGTAGTAGGCATTGTAGAGCTTTTCAAAATCCGGATTCGTATCATCACCGCCCTTTCATATAAGCTTTTGACTATTAGACGAAGAAGAATGGGTTTTGTTACATAAAATCAAAAAAAATTTATAAAAAGGGGACTGCCCTATTCATCCGGACAATCCCCCAACAGCCACGCAGCGTCTACACCGAGTGCGCGGCTTATACATAAAAGCTCATAGTCTGTGACAATGCGGCGGTTTTTCTCGATTTTACTGATAGCCTGCTGGTCGATGGCTACGCCCATAAGCTGTAGTTTTGCGGCAAGACCCTGCTGGGACATGCGCTTTTGCTCCCTTGCCGCCAGAAGTCTCTCGGAGATTATATTCTTGTTTCCGTTAAAACGTATTGTTTTCACGATACTTAAAGATCTCTACATCCGAAACTCCGCAATACCCTCTGCCAGCGCCTCTAGATTAGAGTACGGGAAGCCTTGATCCGCCTCAAAGTAGAACCACGCTCCGCCTAAATCCGGACGAAATGCCTCGTACAGACGTTTTACCTCGGCTTTTACCTGCTCCTTTGTTCCGTGCTGCATAAGCTCACCGCGGTCAATGTGCATACAAAGAGCCAGCTTCAGCTCACGCAGACGCGCCGACAGCTTTCCATAGTCATACAGCGGCAGCTGCGGCCAGATGCTGTCTGCACCTATCTCCTTTAGGTCGGGCATTATGTCCCACACCTGCCCGCAGGAGTGGAAGCAGAGCTTCATTCCGTGGGATTTTACCTCGTCACCCACACGCTTTAAAAAAGGCTTGAAGAAGCTGCGCCATAGTGCCGGAGATATTAATAGGGATTGCTCCGTGCCGTAGTCGTCCCCCATGAAGATGATGTCCGCGCCGTGAGACGCCGCCAGACGTATCTCCTCGATTATGTACTCGCACAGCCGCTCGGTAAACGCATAAAGAAGCGGTTCTTCTGATGCAAGATCGGCTAGAACATCCTCAAAGCTTCTCAAGGCTATGAGCTTCTCAAACATACCCGGTACACTGTAGCGGATGGGGTAGTGCGCTCCATATTTTTCCTTATAAGATGTAAACTCGCGGGAGGTTTGGGAATTTAAAAGCGGATGCTCGGGGAACTGATAGTCCGCAGCACTTTCTAGGTCATCTAGGGGGAACTCCACGGCGTGACCGATTCGTCCGAATATACGGTACTCCCACACCGTGCCCCATGTGTCGGTGGTGCGCTTAAAATAGCTTCCGTCCGGCAGAAAATCGGCGGGGTCGGGCTTGGGAAGAGAGGCGGGATCGGTGGGGATAAATGGAGCGGTATCTCCCGGATATCGCTCATACAAGCGGATGAGCCGCTCGCCGTGCTCTGCATAGCCTACGTCGGTATAGTAGTATTCTAGAGCGGGTTTGTCGGGGGATTTAAATTCTAGTGCGGCAAAAAATCGTTCTTTCGGTGTCATATGCGTCTCCTTAAAAAAGTATTGACAAAATAATTTAGCTGTGATACAATAAGCTTGGAGATGAACGTATGATATATAATGACAGCTGCTGTTTTACAGGACACCGCATAATAGCGGAGGGTGCTCTCAACAATGTGCTCATAGGGCTTTACCGCACGGTGGTGGAGCTTTACGGACGCGGTATCCGTTATTTTATCTGCGGCGGCGCACGAGGGTTTGACATGTACGCCGCACAGACGGTGATGAAGCTAAAGCGGCAGTATGAGGATATTTCTCTTGTTATGGCACTGCCGTGCAGAGACCAGGATGCGCTGTGGAACAGGCGGGAACGCGAGGATTTCGCACAGATTATAGCCGGTGCGGATTTGATATATTATGTCTCGGGGGATGAATACAAAAAAGGGTGTATGCAAAGGCGCAACATCTGGATGGCAGAGCACGCCAGGGTGTGTGTCTATTATAAGGAACGCGACTTCGGCGGCACTGCTTTTACTGTGCAGTATGCCGGAAAGCGCGGTTGTGAGCTTTTTGATGTTCTTAGCTTTGAGGATACACCATGTAGTATGTGACCCCCTCTATGGTCTCGGAGGTGGATATGCGGTGATCCTTTGTTATCTGCGCCTGTGTGAGGTTAAAGTAGTCATAGTTTAGTGTACTGCCCTGAGAGAGGGTCGAACCCCATGTGACATCCACATGCTTATAGCCGTCACCCAGCTTTACAAGATTCCATTGGTGGGGCTGTGAGCGGCTTGTTCCGATAACAACCAGGCACTGTATACCCGCCTTATAGCAGAGATACTGGAATAGCTCCGAATACCCCTCACATACGGCGGTCTTGCTAATAAGAGCACCATATGCGTTAAACGCGGTGCTGTCGCCGTTTTTATTGTCCAGAAAGGTGCTGGCGGTATAGTCGTCATACTTGACATTAGAAGCTACATAATCGTAGATATACTTTTCTCTGTCCAAGGCAGAGGAGCCCGCGGGGATGGAGGCTATTACCTCGTCCGCAGCCGCTTCAAAGCGTTTACGCTGTTCGTCTATAGTGAGCCTGCCAGCGTTTTTTATAATAGAACCGTCGGCAGCAAAATCGTCTCTTAGTATTCCGTCAAAGAATGTGAGATACATACCGACAATATTGTTCGAGCCCTCGACCACCGAGAAGTTATACGCCCCGCCTATCCAGAACTTGTGCGGATAGTCCATGACAAAGTAGTTGAGCACCTTGGATGCCATGGCGATTGTGACAGTGATGTCCGATACATCTATCTTGTTGGTGTAGGTGTCCACCGCTTCTAGAATGCGCTTGTAGAGCGTCTGTTCTGTCTTGTTTAGATTCCAGTACCAGTAGTATTCACTGGAGGAGATGGGCGTATAGCTGCCGTCATCCTTGCCCTCTGCGCCGGATGACGTCCCGGACGAGGAAGCGGCACTGCTGACAGGAGCTTCGCTGGAGCTGGGTTCCGGTTCTTTAGAGGACGGTTCTTCCGAGGATGAGGGCGGCGGTGAATATGAGGATTCGTAGGAGGATGAGCTGTCGTCCGCCAGAACGCCAAAGGAGTGTGACGCAGTGGATGGTGTGCCATTTCCGCCCTCATAAAAGCTTGTGCAGCCCGATAATAGGCAGAGTATTAAAAGAACGGCTATAATACCATTAAATTGCTTAGGTGTGTGCTTCATGCCGGATTCCCCTCTCGGCTATAAGAAATTTTGTAGCGATACCCATATCCTCAAACATCCTCTGATGCTCGGTGACCGGGCTTTTTATACTGCCGGGTTTAAGATGAACTGTCTGGTATGTTATGATAAAGCCCGACTGTATAAGATATTCTATCGTGTCAAAGAAAAGCTCATCATCATCCGTCTTAAACCAAATTTGACCGTCCGGTGTGAGCAGCTCGCGGTAGAGTGCCAGCTGTCTCTGGTGGGTCAGCCTTTTCTTATGGTGGCGCGGCTTCTCCCACGGATTCGGAAAGTTCAGGTATATGCGGTCAACCCTGTCACCCTGCCCGAACACGAGCGGCAGACGCTCTATGTCGTGGGCGAATATACATATATTATTGCATGACATACCCGCTTCTAACCGGGTTTTCTCGATATTTCTCCGAGCTACACCCAAAATAGAGCTTTTTATGTCGATAGCTATATAGTTAATATTGGGGTTTTCCGTACAGAGCGCGGCGGTGAACAGCCCCTTGCCGCAACCCAGTTCAAGGTGAATAGGGTTATTATTCCCGAAAAATTCATTGAATCTGTTTTTATAGTCCCCGGGGGAGTTAAGAAAGTATGGACAGGCATTAAGCTCCGGTACAGCCCATTTCTTGTTTCGTATTCTCATACTGGGTTAGAAGCAGCACCGGCACAGACAGTCCGCGCACATAAGCCCTGTGCAGATATCGCACACCGAGCAGCCCATGCCGGTGTTCTGCCGTCCGTACTGCTGTCCGTAGGGCGAGCCGTACGTGCCGCCCTGCCTCTGCCATAAAAGCCGCGACTGTGCCGCCTTGTACTCTTGATTCTGCGGATTCATGGCGACTGCGCGGTTAAAGTGCTCGAGAGCCGCATCCATCCAGCCCTTTGAATAGAAAACAGACCCCTTGAGAAACTCCCACTCCGCATCGCGTGTACCGGCGGGTACACCGTCTAAAAGCTCATCCGCCTCCTCCAGCCTGCCTTGGCTGATTAGGCGGCGAATGTCTCCGAATGAACCGGACGCGCCGTGAGCTTCCCCCGCCCTGCGCTGACTTATGATGAGGTCGTACGCCTCGTTGACCTCTTTCATCTTTTCACCGGCCAGGTCCTGCAGAGGCCCGCCCTCATATTGGTCGGGATGATATTTTCTTGCGAGCGCCCGGTATGCTTCTTTTATCTGCTCATCGGTGGACTCGCGTGTTACACCTAATACCTTATAGGGATCCATTTTTATCTCCTTATCGGCTGACTATTGTTTCCTGTGCTTTTTTAAGTCCCAGATAGATTATGTTATCGATGATACCCTTGTGTTCGTGTGTGTCGAGAAGATTGTAGGCGTAGGTAAGCTCGGACAGGGACATGTTAAGGCTGCCCAGCACACTCTCTGTAGGATCGTCCTTACCATTTAGAACGTTAAAGCTGCCTGTCTTGGTATCGTCCTCGAGATCGTCTGCGGCATCGAGAAGATATACCCATCTACCTAGAAAATACCCCATACGTGACAGTATGCGGGTGCTTTTTTCGTCCTTTGCCATATCGGAAAAGAGCGTCTGCATACATAAGGCGAAGGGCTCGGCTGCCTCGTCCAATGTGACAGGTAAGGGCTTGTTCTCAATGACAGTCTGGGCGGCGTGCAGCTTTTTCACAGCGTTTTCGGCGTTGGGAAGAAGCCGCGCGCATTTTTCATGTGCTCTGCGAAACAGGGGAGGGGCTAAAGAGTAAATCCACCTTTTAAAGCCGCGTGAATCGGAAATGTTATCCAGAAGCTTATAGTAAAAGAGAATGACTGTAAGGTGTGCCGCACGTTTCATGGCATTGTTCGAGTGAACGCAGGGACGTTTTTTAAACGGATGAGCGATACACACCTGTTTTTTGGCACACGCTCTCTCACCGTCGCAAGACATGAGAACCAGCGCGTAGAACACCATGTCATAGTTTAGGATAAACCGAGATAACAGGGATATATGGCTTAGTTCCTTGCACAGCCCGCAATAAACCCCTTTATACAGTTCGTCCTCACAGATGCGCAGCATAGGGCGCAGCGGACGGATATACCCAAACATCAGTATGCACCCAGAAGATACATGACAATGGGGGATATTGCCCCTATTATGAGAAGCGACGCTATGATGAGCGCAACAATCCTATGACTTTTTTTCATTTTAATATGTTTCCCTTTATTAACTGCTTATTCTTTAAATAATATCACAACTTTATGAACGGTGTATCACTTTTTTGAAAAAAATCACGAAAATTTAGTTTATATTTAAGCTGTCATGAGTACCAATCCCACATAATATTAAATAAAATATGTATAATAATTGTATATGCGAACGAAAAAGGGGGTTTTTTATTGGAGACGGTGGTGGTGTACGGAAGCAGGGAGGATAAGCGCTTCCTGGAAGCCTTTTCTACATGTCCTCTTCCGGGAGCGGCAAAGCTCAATATAATTGATACGAATGTACTGGGGGATGTGCTTTTTAACCGGGCAGTCCTTATCCTAAAGGGCTCGGATAGCTATAGCGACCTTAATATTCCGGGGAACAATACTGTCATAATAGTGAATACAGAAGATTTGAGGGGGATTTCTCTTATAAACGAAAAAAAGCTTCCCGCTATCACCATTGGAATGACCGGAAAGGAAACTATAACATATACCTCCGTAACGGATGACGGCATGGTGTTCTGTCTCAACCGCGCTGTGAAGATATTCACAGGGGAGACGTTAGAGCCGTTTGAGAAGCCCTGTATACATTTAGATAAGGACGCATTTGTGAGCCTTAGCGTCTATGGTACGCTTATGCTTTTTAATTTATTATGAGAAAATTATTTTCTAACTAAATTTACCTATTATAAAAAATCCAGTTCGGGGCAGAAATAATATTGCAGACAGTAAAATGGCTGTTTGCTAAAATTCCGAATTGAACAGTTTAATTGTATAAGGAGTGTTTTTTAAGATGGCAAACACAAACGGAAACCGTATAGTTGTTCCTGCTGCTAGAGAAGCAATGTCTAAGTTTAAGATGGAAGCTGCTAACGAAGTTGGCGTAAACCTGAAGCAGGGTTACAACGGCGACTTAACCTCGAGAGAGGCCGGCTCTGTAGGCGGCCAGATGGTTAAGAAAATGATCGAGTCTTACGAGAATTCGATTAAGTAATCAAAGGGAAGCGGATGATAAGTCCGCTTCCCTGCTTTTTACATATAAATCCGGCTTATAATCTGGGTATGATTATACTGATAATGTTAATAACAAAACAGACCGCATTTTAGTGCGGTCTGAAAATTTTTTGGCTGGCGGTAAAGCCTTACATATCGAAGGTACGTGAAAACTGTTCAGTCTTTTCCTTGATAAGCTTCTTGGTCTTATCATCCAGATTTATATCCGTCTCGGATAAAACCTGCGACATCATGTCGATTATGCTCTTCATATCGTTTTCGTGACGTTCTTGCATCAGTGTCTCATCGGTACGATCGAGTATAATCTGGATGACATACTTATTACCGTCATTTGTCTTTAGAGGAACGGCGAATACATCCAGATGCTTCTCTCCTGCATTAGAGAGCTTTACTGCCTTGTAAAACTCCACCCTGTCCTCCGTCATAGCTATGTTAGCATGGCATACAGCACAGGATTTACCGTCGGTATTAAAAAAGCAGCAGGTTTTTCCTATGACTTCATCTGCTGTGGTATGAAATAGACTTAAAAGATAGGCGCTGGCATATATGATGTTGTGATGTTCGTCCGATATAATATAGGCTACGGGTGTATTGGCAAAAATCGCCTCAATAAATTCATGCTCGGAAACTATGTCGCCTAGCTGCTTAAATGTGCGATTATCGGTGTCTTGTTCCTTTTTTGCATGGATATTGCGTTCATATCCCGCTTCTTTAGTGTCCTTGTCATCCGTGCTGTCGGACGGTAATGCATTCTCGGAGCGCAGGAATGCATATACAACTATAGGGTCAAACTGCGTCCCGGCACAGCGCCTTATCTCCTCGACAGCCGTTTCGTGGCTTAGTGCCTTCCGGTAGGAGCGGGTGCTGGTCATGGCGTCATATGTGTCCGCCACCGCTACAATTCTGGCAGCAAGCGGAATCTGCTCCTCCGCAAGCCCCAGAGGATATCCCTTGCCGTCATAACGTTCGTGGTGATATCGTGCAATATTTTTTGAGCCCATAAACCCCGACAGGTGCATAAGCATCTCATAGGATTTTTGCGGATGTGTTTTTATTAGTGAAAACTCCTCGTCTGTGAGCCGTCCCGGTTTATTTATTATCTCGTCCGGGATGTAGACCTTTCCAATATCATGAAGACTGGCCGCCACGCCTATGTCCCGCACCTCATCGTGACTAAGTCCCATTGCCGTCGCTATCTGCATACTAAGCTTGCGCACCATGCTGGAGTGTGTGGCGGTGTAGCTGTCTTTAGCCTCAAGAAGCGATGTGAGAACCCCGATAATATCGTAGAAATCGTCCTCCATCTGCTTTAGGTGACGCATCTGTGCATCCCTGTTGACCATTATCTCAAGGATATAGTCAAACTCTGTGCTGCCGTTTTTATAGAGCGGGATGGCATAGTCGTCTATATAACGGATAGTACCGTCCTTTAGCTTGTCCTTGCGCAGGACGCGGCATTTCTGCCCTGTCTCAATAGCCGCACCCACCGCGCAAATCGAGCAGCGTACACCCCCATTAGAGAGGTTGTAGCACTTCTCGCCCATGGTATCATCCTTAGACAGCTTTCTAAGCTCTAAAAAATAGTCGTTGATAAAATGAATGCGAAAATCCTTGTCCAGAATGATATATGCAACGGGGGTCGTGGAAACAAGAATGTTAATAATCTCTGATTCGGAAAAGCTCTCCAGAGCATGATTAATCTCTTTCATTCTCCGTTCTCCTTGGTCAAACTTCTAGATTTATCCTACCAGTATCTTACCCTCCGGTATGACCTCGTTTTTATCATGACCGCCGCGCATAGCCAGCGACAGAGCCAATGAGACAGGTCCTACGCGCCCGATAAACATCGTAATTATAAGAAGTACCCGCGAGAACACACCCACAGTCGCGGTAGCACCCACCGACAGACCCACAGTAGAAAAGGCGGATATAGCCTCAAACACCGCGTCTATACCCTGCACCATGCCGCTGCTTGTAAAGTAGATAATGCCGGTTGTAATAAGAATGGCGAGCATTGCAAGACACACGATGGCAAGCGCCTTGTATACGACACTCTTATCGACCTTGCGTTTTAGAATCATTGTGTCGTCCCTGCCGCGTATGACGCTCACCACCGTCATGACTATAACGGCAAAGGTGGTTATCTTGATACCGCCGCCAGTAGAACCGGGAGCAGCGCCTATGAACATCAAAATGATTGCTATTATCTTGGACTGCTCACGCATGAATGGCATGTCAATCGTGTTGAAGCCCGCCGTTCGCGTTGTGACCGATTGGAAGAATGTAGCCGACAGCTTGTCGGTGAAGCTCATGGTCTCGAGTGTCATGGGATTATTCCATTCGGTTATGAGAAACAGCACCATCCCGGTTACGATGAGTATACCTGTCATGGACAGCACTATTTTTGTGTGCAGCATAAGCTTTCTGCGCTTTTTAAAGTTAAATATATCGTACCATGCGAGAAATCCGAGACCTCCTGCGATAATAAGAGCGGCGATTACGAGAATTACCAGCGGGTCGTTATTATAAGCCGACAGGCTCGAGAACGGTGCAATACGCCCGAACAGGTCAAAGCCCGCATTACAAAACGCCGATATAGAGATAAAGACAGAGGTAAAAGCCCCCTCAATACCATACTGCGGAACAAAGCGGATGCTAAGAAGCAAAGCCCCCAAAAGCTCGAACATCAAGGACATGGCCACAACCAGCTTGACAAGCCGCGTCGTGTCGGATATCTCGGTGTTGCTGACCGATTCCCCCGCTAACTGTATGCTCTTCAGCCCCAGCTTGCGCCCTATGGCGATGTTAAAGAAGGTGGTGAAGGTCACAAGCCCCAGACCGCCTATCTGGATGAGTAAAAGAATCACAACCTGCCCGAAGATGGTCCATTTTGTGTAGGTGTCGTAGATTACAAGCCCTGTCACGCAGGTAGCCGATGTGGCGGTGAACAGGGATTCGAGAAATGCTGTTCCCTTACCGTCTCTGGATGCCACGGGCAGCATGAGAAGAATTGTCCCAACCATTATGACGGCTGCAAAGCTCACGGCTATAACCCGCGCCGGGGAGATGTTATAGATGGTCTTTCGTTTTTCAAAGCCAATTTTAATATGCTGCAAAATAAATCCCGCCTTAAAGATTAGTCGAGCCGTCAGGGTCTTTGAAGCTCGGTGCAGAAGTGAGAGGTTCCCACTACGCTGTTGTTGTCGTTTAGAAGCTCATACTGGGCAAGAGCCTCTATCTTATCAATAATCCACTTGTTATCGTAGCCCAGTGTCTTTAGTATATGAGAGATGATAATCGGCCAGTGATGCTGACTGCCGTCCTCTATCTTAATCGATATACCCAGCCGCTCTTTTTTAAGCCCGAAGCCGTACACACCCATGGCGCCGCCCTTTGCTACGATGTTAGTGTCCTCGTTAATCGTCCCGCAGAGATAGCCTGTTCCGCGGACAATGCGGGGATATTCGTTCATGCTCTCTGAAACACGTTTGGCGGCGTGTGCCAGCTTGTCATCCTTTATTGTGTCCGGTGCTGCCATGTGCATGTATGAAACAGCAATATTTCTTAGCGGAACGGCAAAAACAGGTATTCCGCACCCGTCTATTCCTATCTGCGGATTGTCATACTCCGACATGACTGATATAGTACTCAATATCTCGCGCTGTGCGGCGCTCTCCGGCTTATAATAGTCCACGTGCTGACCGGTCAGATGGTCGGACAGGCTCATGGACGCAAGGTGCTTGCCCGAACAGTTGTGAATGTGCCGTCTGGGCGGGAGACCTTTTTTAATCATCTCATTTTTAAATTTTTCTCCGTCCGGATATGCGGGCTTCATAATCAGCTCGTCCTCATGATAGCCTGTCTTTTCCATAATGGAAAGTACCGTCTCTATCTGTTCCGGCTCGCCCGCGTGGGACGCGCACATTAAAGCCAGCTCCCGGTTGGTAAAGCCGTACTTTTCGTCTAATCCGTGATAAATTATGGGAAGCGTCTGTATAGGCTTTGAGGATGAGCGGTAGAAGGTCATAGCTTCAGTGTTACCCGCATACAGAACCACACGCCCGCGGTCATCCACCACGCAGATTCTTCCGTAGTACTCATTCTCTAGTATGTTGTTTCTAAGATCCTTTACAATAACCGGCATTGTCATTCCCCTTTCAATATTATAAATTACCACAAATTGCGAAAAATGTAAATAGAAAAGTGTATTGACAAAAAAATTTATGTGTGTTAATATTTTATCAGGTTCCGAGCTTTGTCTCCTAAATCACAAAATGACATGGAGCACAGCCGTGACGGATATTATTCCGCAAAGGGTTTATTTGGAAACGAACAAGCCTTCCTTTTGAAAAGGAGCCGCTTTTTTCGGTTTTTAAGTGTATGGGATTGCATAAATGCTATTCCCTTAGCTTTGGACTGCGTAAAGCGTTGCCCTTTTTTAGGAGGCTACGCTTTTTTAGTTTCAAGATAAAGCTTTGAACCGAAAAAATTATAAGGAGTTTTCACATGAAAACAAGAACAAAAACGAAAATTTTAACCCTGGTTACCTTGATTGCACTGTTGTGTTCGCTCACCGCCTGTCAAACCACCAACGGCAGCAGCTCTGTTGCCGACAGCAGCTCTGTTGCCGACAGCAGTTCGGTTGCTGACATTAGCTCCACAGCCGACAGCAGCTCCACTGATGCCGAAGATGTAAAGTATAATCCCTTTACTATAGAGATAGTTGGTGCGGATGTAACCTCTTTAAGCGATGCGGACGTTGCGGGGCTTACGATGATATCAAAGGAGCTTGTAAAATCGGGTAAGAATGGCGATACTACTAATACATGGGATGGATATATGCTGTCCGAGGTACTGGACAGTCTCGGCATAGCGGGGTACACCTCTCTTACCGTTTCAGCGGCGGACGGTTACTCTGCCGAATATACCCCGGAGATGGCGGCAAAGGCTATCCTGGCTGTCGGCATGGACGGCGAGGTTCTGCCCACAGATGAGCCTACACGCATAGTTGTAGAAGGGGAGAAATCCAATCTATGGGTTGCAAATGTCGCTAAGATTGAGATAAAATGAGACGATTTCTAAAGAGCCTTTCCATAAAAGAGCTTCTGATTATAGCGGCTATGGCGGCTCTGGGTATTGCCATAAAGCCTGTAGTATCGTCTCTGACGCACATCCTTACAGGCCCTTTGGGCATACCGGGCGGTGCCATATCGGGAGGTCTTTATATGCTGTGGCTGGCGGTGGCGGTGGGACTGACCCATCGCCCCGTCGCGGCATTTCTTGCGGCGCTGACACAGGCTGTAATCGTCATCACAACCGGCATGTACGGCAGTCACGGTGCTATGACGCTCTTTTCCTACACACTGCCGGGGCTTTTATGTACCCTTGTATTTCTCTGCTCAAAAGAGCGCAGATTTAACAGTCTGCACTATTTATTAGGGTGTATGGCAGCTAATGTTGCCGGCTCGTATGCGTCTAATCTCTTGTTTTTTTCTCTGCCTTTAATCCCGCTTCTATTATCGTTGTCGGCGGCGGCACTGTCGGGAGCGGTGGGCGGGGTTATTGCCTGTAACCTTGTACGGTTCATGGAAGCACTGGCTATTAAGAGTATTAAAAAGGAGTAGGGTGTCATAACTATGGCAAAGGGCGATTTTGTAAAACAGCTTAAAACGCAGAAGTATTCGTTCTACTCACTGGGTATTATCGCGGTGTGCTTTATCGTGTTTACCACCATGTATAACGCCACAAGCGGTCAGCGGGAACAGGCAAAGGAGCTGGTGCTCACACAGTCGGTCTCCTTTTCCCAGGGTGACAGTAAACGAACGGTCAACTACGATGCCCTAAAGGACATAGGTATTGTCTCGTTTGAAGCCACATACGACACCTCCAAGACCGAGCCGGAGAAGCGTTCCTACGAGGGTGTGGAGCTGATTGAGATTGTAAAGTCCATTGGTTTTACAGTGAATGAGCAGTCGGTAGTGACCCTCACGGCGGCGGACGGATATGCGGTGGCGTATTCGGGCAAGGAGCTCTTGACTTCAGGCAACGTCTATGTCGCTGTGACCGAGAACGGCAAGGCGCTGGGCACAAAGGATGAGGGCGGGAGCGGCCCTTATATGACGATTGTAGTGGGAGACCAGTTCTCCAACCGCCGCTGTAAGTACCTTGTGAGTGTGTCTATATCATGACGGCAGTCGAGTTTTCGGAGGTCTCCCTCTCGTTTGGTGACACCCCTATATTTTCGGGCTTGTCCTTTTCTGTGCAGGCGGGGCAATGTGTAGGTCTTGCGGGTGCTAACGGTGCGGGTAAAAGCAGCGTGTGCCACATAATAGCAGGGCTTATCCCGCGGCTTATCAAGGGCGTGCTGACCGGCGGGATTTCTCTGTTCGGGCAGAAAATAGACCATCTGACGGCGGCAGAGCGTACCGCTCTTGTGGGGATGGTGTTTCAAAATCCGGACAATACCCTATTTCTCCCCACTGTCGAGGACGAGCTGGCATTCGCCCCCGAAAACTTATGTCTTGCAAGAGATGAGATAGAGCGGCGCATTACCTCTGTGCTTCACGTTCTGGGGATAGGCGAGCTAAGGTATAAAAATCCCGCTCTCTTGTCCGGCGGGCAGAAGCAGCTGGTCGCACTGGGATGTGTACTCACCCAATCCCCGCGGCTTCTTATTCTGGACGAGGTGAATGCACAGCTTGACAGTGACGCAAGGGCGCGGGTAAGGGCGGTTATAGGAAAACTTGTGCGTGAGGGCTTGACCGTCATTATGGTGGAGCACGAAATGGAAAATCTGGAGGGGTTGGTCACACGGATAATCCGAATATGAGTATAATATTCGACAAAATATCCTTTGCGTATAAAAATAATGCCATTTTTTCCGATTTTTCGCTGACCATCCCGGCAGGCGGCAGGACGGTTCTCACAGGAGCAAACGGCAGCGGAAAGTCCACACTGGGACGTTTGGCAGTGGGATTACTGCGCCCCCACAAAGGACGCGTCCTATTGGGCGGGGAGGATATATCGGGGCTTGCGCTCTTTCGCATCGGGCGTTTGGCGGGGTATCTCTGTCAGCAGCCCGAACGTCAGGTGTTTGCACGAACTGTCCTGGAGGATGTGGCTTTTCCGCTTACTCTCTGCGGTGAATCGGGGCAAACGGCTGTAGAAAGGGCAAAGGCTGCACTGTCAAGGTTTTCACTTTTACACCTGTCGGAGCACTCTCCGTTTACTCTAAGCCGGGGCGAGACAGGCAGATTAAAGCTGGCATCCATTTTTGTGCGGAATACGCCCATAATAATACTGGACGAACCTACAACGGCATTGGACAGTGAGTCAAAGCGTGTGTTGTCCGAGCTTTTATGTGAGTATAAGGGTACAGTACTGTTAATCAGTCACGACCGCGCTTTCTGCGAGACGCTGGGAAAAGCGGAGGTGGTGCCGCTGTGAAACGGACAAACCCGCTTCTTATATTAACATGCGTGTTTACCCTGTCCACACTGGGTGTACTCGTGCGCGACATGGTACTGTTGACGGCGGTGGCGGTGTATGGGTTTGTTCTCTCGTTGCTGTTTCGAGCGGGTATCGGCTCTACGCTCAAGGCTGTGCGCCGGTTAGTGCCGCTCTTACTGGGGATTGCGCTGGTACAAAGCATATTCACGGTGACAGGTGAGCCGGTTGTGACGGTATATGGCTTCGTATTAGTGCGGGACGAGGGACTTTTTCGCGCCGTGCAGTTTATATTAAGAATGCTTGTGCTGGCGGAGGTCACGACCATACTTAAAGCGTCCGACTTTCGCGACATGATAGCGGCGCTGGACTATCTGCGGATACCCTACGAGCTGTCGTTTATGGTGTGTATCGGCGTAAGGCTCATCCCCATATTCAGAGACGAGCTAAAGGACAGTGTGACAGCTTTAGAGCTATACGGCGTGGATTTTCGCCATATCCCTCTTAGGAAAAAGATGTCGGTCTATTCCTACATGCTCATGCCGCAGCTGGTGCGGTGTCTAAAGCGGGTGGACGCGCTGTCCGCTTCGATGGAGGTGCGGGGCTTTCGGGCTCACGACAGGCGTACAAGCTACCGTGTGCTGACGTTTAAGGCAAGGGACATTTTATATATCATGCTCCTATTGTTTGTGTTTGTGGCTGCTCTTTTGCTTTACTATTTTTGAGGATGTGTTAATGTGCGTGTTCTGTCGGTATTCGGTATAACAAAGTCTGGTAAGACGACCACTGCAGAGGCTATAATAAGAGGTCTCACCGCAAGACGGTACACTGTCGGTTCGGTTAAGGAGATACATTTTGAGGCGTTTCGCATGGACACCCCCGGCACAAACACCGATCGTCACAGGCAGGCGGGGGCTGAACCGGTGACAGCGCTCTCGTATCATGAGACCGATATTTTATATTCGCACATGCTCCCGGTGGACGAGGTTCTATCGCACTACAGCAGCGATTTCGCCGTCCTGGAGGGTGTGAGTGAGGGAGCATTCCCCAAAATCATCACGGCACATACGGTAAATGAGATAGACGAGAGGCTCGACCCCACCGTCTTTGCCATATGCGGTGTCATCTCCAACACCTTGACTGAGTATAAGGGTATACCTGTCATAAATGCGCTGAAAGAGCCGGAGAGACTGGTTAGTCTCATCGAGCGGGTGACATTTGAGAAGCTGCCGGGATTTTCCCAAAAGTGCTGCGGGGAGTGCGGTATGAGTTGCCAGGAGCTATGCGGTGAGATAGTGGCGGGGAGAAGGGTAAGAGAGGATTGTGCTCTCGTGCAGGACGGAATCACACTCACTTTAGACGGTAAGCCTGTAGTGATGGTGCCGTTTGTGCAGAAGCTTGTCCGCAACGCCGTTCTGGGTGTTGTGGGAGAACTGGACGGATACCGTAAAAATGCGCGGATAGAGCTTACGATAGATTGATGGAGAGCTTTATAAGCCGAAATAATAAGGTGTTTCGCACGGACGAGGGCGGCGTATCCGTCATAATAAAGCGGTTTTCCAGTGAGGACGCGGCGGCAAACGAACAGCAGGCGCTATTGCTTCTAAAGAGCAGAGGACTGCTTGTCCCGACAGTTATAGGCAGACGCGGGAACGAGCTTATAATGGAGGATTTGGGGGACGGTCTTGTTCTCCACATGTTTATACAGGCGGAGGAGCGGGGGGACGACCCTTATGTGCTGTGTGAGCCGCTGTTTATGTGGTTTAGACGCTTTTTTGATGCGGGTATGGGTGCGATTGTGCGGCTTGACCCGAATTTTCGCAATTTTATTATCCGGGGAAACACCCTTTACGGCATAGACTTTGAGCAGAGAGGCGGCTGTGAGGCGGGAGCCGTACTGGGGATTGCCGCCGCATTTGCCGTCACCTATGATACGGCTTTCACGCCTTATAAGCGGCGGTTTGCCGAAATGCTACTCGATATGGGGCGGGTGTTCGCCGAGCCGGGGGAGATACGCCGGTTTGCCAATGCGGAGCTCGCGGCGATGGAGCAGAGGCGGGGCGTGAGTATAAACTTCCGGTTTTAGGAATATTTAAAGCGGGGACATCATGTCCCCGCTTATGTTATTCTGTGGCGAACAAAAGCCTTATTGTAACAGACGGTCGTAATTAAATTTTGATGATGCCTTTTGCAGTAGGATTAGTCCCACGACAGCGCAGATAACACCTATACCCAGTAATAACCAGACGTTTATCATCATAAGTCCGCTGAACTGCCCGACCCCTAAAACTATAACAGGCAAAATCAAGAAAGCGCTTCGTTGTTGAGCCTCTTCCGATGATTTGGCTTTCGCAGAACCTCGAACAATCATCGTGATGGCGACTAATGATATAGCAGGTGATACAAGCAGCAGAAGCGCAAGCCAATTAAGACCTAAAGGCATAAATGACTGGGTGATGAGCCAGATTTCTGTTTGAATTACAATACTCATGACTACAAAGGACGAGAGAGATACGAATTGGCTTACTGCAAAGGACGAGATAATCTTTGCACTAAATATTTCACGCAGACTAAGAGGACAATAAAGAAGCGTTTCAAGTGTACGCTTTTCTTTTTCCCCTACAAATGAGCTTGCCGCCATGACCAGAGATGTCATAATGGGGATTATCAAGAAGAGGATTGGCAGCATATTGTTCAGCAATAATTTTATCAAATATTCTTGTTGTTCAGAGCTTGATATCCCAGCGGGTATTAAAGTTGAAAGCTGCTTGAAGCTTTCGGAGTCTTGTGGTGATAAACCCACAGCTAAGATTAATACGGACGGAAGAACCACTGTCATCAATAGGGGCAATAATAGAATTAAAATTATAAAATTCTTATTGAGCATTATACTCTGCATATCCTTCTTAATCAGAGCCATCTGCATTTTGTTAATCATTTTGAAGCTCCTTTCCCTTTGTGTGTTTTTCAAACAGAGAAAAATATATGTCCTCCAGTGACAGACTGCGGGTTGTCACACTGTAGATACTGCCGTTTTCCTCCACAATGCGTTTTATGATATGAGGGATTTCATCTTCTGATTTTACGTTGATTTCGTAATGATTTTCCTCTGTTTTGATTGAGCTTAAATCCTCCGGAATCCCGTCAGCTTTTATACTTACAGTAAGCCCCGAAAATATCATTGAACGAAGCTTTTCAAGGGTTCCAAAGGCCAGCATAACTCCATTTGCAATCAAACCATATGAGCTGCATATCTCCTGTGCGTAACGCAGCTGGTGGGTACATAAAAATATAGTTACTCCATCGTTTTTAGCAAGACCTTTTATCATACTGTTTACGCTTGCTACACTTTCAGGGTCAAGACCGGAGGTGGGCTCGTCTAAAAAAAGTATTTTGGGTCGATGAATCAT
>CAYSTR010000010.1:0-17354 GCA_964433745.1 uncultured Oscillospiraceae bacterium
GGGCACACCCGCGTATCTGCCCATACTGCCGTTCGGGGAGATAGAGCGCGATACACACACGCCGCTGACCGCACCGGAGAGAGCCTCTTTACTTGAACAAACGGCAAAAAATCAGAAATGGGAAAAGAATAACGGATTTTATGAGAATCAGTCCGGCAGACTGGAGCTTACACTTCTGGTAAACGCCGATAATCCCGAAAAACGCGGCATAGCTGAAAATATTTCGCTTTGCCTATACGAATATGGAATTGAAACGCAGGTTTTAGCGTATCCTAAGGGTGAATACGAAAGTCGTATAAGAGACGGTCAGTTTGACCTGTACCTGGGAGAGGTCATGTTAAATCGCAACATGGATTTATCCCCGCTTTTGTATCAAGACGAGCTGTTGAGCGCCGGAACGCGTCCGTCAGAGGATTTCATGGAGGTCTACCGGGCATTTCGAGCCGGTACTAAGAACATCACTGTCTTTGAGGAGATGTTTCTTTCTGAGACCCCATTCATCCCGCTGTGCTTCCGTCTGGGACTAATGGCAGTATCGCGCACCCAATCAAACGCTCTGCCTGCACCGTTTGACGCGTACAGGGGGATAACAAGCTTTTTAAAGTAAAACTACTTAATAAAGTGCCGTCCTGCGGCACACGCCTTAGTTCTTAGTTTAGATTTTGGAGGTTATTATGGTAAGGATTGAAAACCATCTGGGGGTTATCGAAATCTCCGAGAGCTATTTCTCACATCTTGTGGGAAAGCTTGTTACCGACTGCTTCGGCGTGGCGGGTATGGTTACGTCCGACCCGCTTCAAGGCTTTAAGCTTAAATTTATCAGAAATCCCGTCAACAAGGGCGTGCTTGTGCGTATTGGCGGGCAGGGGCTGACTATTGATCTGCACATCATGGTCACCTACGGCGTCAATATTTCCGAGATCGTCAAGAGTATCGCTCACAAGGTTAAGTACAATGTCGAACAGGCCACCGGGCTTTCGGTTCACAAGGTCAATGTCCATGTGGACGAGATGACCGAGTCTTGATTGTGCTTTTTTACGAAATGATATAGATGGGATGGAAGCTTTAGTGATGGATGCAGCCGGTCTGCGGGATGCTATTATATCCGCAGCTAATAATATTATAAATAAAAAGAAAATAGTGGACGACCTCAATGTTTTCCCTGTCCCGGACGGTGACACGGGGACTAATATGTCCATGACCATGTCCGCCGCCTCCCGCGCCATGCAGAATTTCTCCGGTACAGATATCGGCGAAGTGGCGGGTACTGCCTCGTCTGCTCTCCTGCGCGGGGCGAGGGGTAACTCCGGGGTTATACTCTCCCTTCTGTTTCGCGGCTTTGCAAAGGCTCTGCACGGCAAAAAAACAGCCAATGCCGAGGATATTGCCAAGGCTTTCGCCTCGGGAGTGGATGCCGCCTACAAAGCGGTCATGAAGCCCACCGAGGGCACTATCCTCACCGTAGCTAGACTGTCGTCCCACACCGCCGCCGAATGTGCTAAACGCGGAGCGGACGTTATAACGCTGTTTGAGGAGACCATAAAGAGCGCCAAGGACGTACTTCTGACCACCCCGGAGCTGCTGCCGGTTCTTAAAAAAGCGGGTGTCGTGGACGCGGGCGGACAGGGGCTTGTGTATATCTATGAGGGTATGCTCTCGTCCATGAAGGGCAATCCTGTGACGATAAAGGAGCAGGAGAATGAGACCGATAAAAATGTATTTACCGAGCAGGCGGGGGAATCCATCACCTACACCTACTGCACCGAGTTTATCATAAACCGCGAGAACGACCACCCTACATCACACATGCGGGAGTTTCTGGATGATATGGGCGACAGCATCGTCGTGGTGGACGATGACGGCATTATTAAGGTTCACATACACACCGATAATCCCGGGCGTGTGCTTCAAGAGGCATTAAAGCTAGGTTCATTAAACCCCATTAAGATAGAAAACATGCGCGAACAGTACAGCGCAAAAAAGTCAGCAGCACCGGTGAAGTCCTCCGAGACGTTTACCCATGTTACGGTTGACCCCAGTATACCATTCGGGTTTGTGGCGGTGGCGGCGGGGGACGGTGTGGCGCGGCTGTTCGGCGATTTAGGTGTAAACAAGATAGTGAGCGGCGGGCAGTCCATGAATCCGTCCACCGAGGATATACTGTCGGCGATACAGGCAGTTCCGGCGCAGACCGTGTTTGTACTGCCCAACAATAAAAACATCATCATGGCGGCAGAACAGGCCATTCCTCTGGCGGACAGACGTGTGTGCGTCGTCCCCACCAAGACCATACCGCAGGGACTGACGTCCATGCTCTCGTTTGACCCATCCGCGACACTGGAGGAAAATCTGCTGGCGATGACAAAGGGTGCAGAGAGCGTGCAGACTGGGCAGATTACCTATGCCGCCCGCGACTCCGAGTTTGACGGACACAAGATAAAGCGCGGTGAGGTGCTGGCTTTAGAAAACGGTCGTCTTAGCTTTACCGAGCGGGACATGCACAAGGCGGCGCAGAAGCTGGCTCGTTCAATGATAAGCCGCGACAGCTCGTTTATGACTGTGATATACGGTCAGGACGTGACCGCCGAGCAGGCGGGGGAGATGGTCGAGCTTATACGTCAGAAGCTGCACAGCGATATCGAGATTAGCTTGATTGACGGCGGTCAGCCAATCTATTATTATATTATCTCGGTGGAGTAGATAATGGTTTTAAGGGCGGGATACCGCCCTTAATGTTATGCAACATGATGAACAATTATGAAAACACTAATCCGGCTATCCAGTGATATAAAGCATCTAAAGGGTGTAGGCGAAAAACGTGCCGCACTCTATTCAAAGCTGTCCGTGCAAACCGTGGGTGACCTTTTATCCCACTATCCCCGCGACTACATCGACCTTACACAGCATACCCCCATCATACATGCGGTGACAGGTGAGCTGGTGACCCTCTCGGTCACCATCGGAAAGAAGCTCTCTCCGCAGCTAATCAGAGCGGGCATGATTATCTATAAGGTGCAGGTCTTTGACGATTCAGGCAGTATCACCGCCGTGTTTTTCAACTCGAAATACAGCGCCGACCAGCTTGTGGAGGGCAGTGAGTATCTTCTGTACGGGCGCATCTCGGACGGCTACCACGGGCGGGAGATGAACTCGCCCCTATTCGTTTTGCCGGAGGATTGTGCGGGGCTTATTCCTGTCTATCATCAGACGGCGGGGCTGACCGGCAAGACTATTGCCGCCAACGTCAAGACGGCGCTTAGTGTGGTGGGGTACACACTGCACGACCCCATCCCGCCCCATTATCTTGCGGACGAGGGGCTTATGCCGCTTCCGGAGGCGTTGGAACGTATACACTTCCCCGAGAGCCGAGAGCAGGCCGACAGTGCGCGCCGCCGCCTTACGTTTGACGAGCTTCTCATGCTCCAGCTGCGGTTAAACAGGCAAAAATCCGCCGTTCGGGGCACTCCCCCATGCAGAATGACCGCCGTACTGCCGGACGAGTTTATAGGTGCGCTCCCCTTTACCCCCACAGGGGCGCAGATGAGAGCGATGAACGACTGTCTCGCCGGACTGTGCGGAGATTACCCCATGTCGCGGATGCTGCAAGGGGATGTGGGTTCGGGAAAGACTGTTGTGGCGGCGTTTGCGGCGTTTGCGGCGGCGAAAAACGGCTGGCAGTCGGCGGTCATGGCTCCCACCGAGATACTGGCAGGTCAGCACTATAAGTTTTTCGCGCCGCTTCTAGAGAAGCTGGGACTGTCCTGCGTTCTGCTGACAGGCAGTACAAAAGCCGCCGATAAAAAAGAGATTCTAAACCGCATACAGTCGGGGGCAGCTAATGTGGTGATAGGCACACACGCGCTTATACAGGCGGGGGTGATGTTCTCGCGGCTGGGGCTTGTGGTGACCGATGAGCAGCACCGCTTCGGTGTGGGACAGCGCACCGGGCTTATGGAAAAGGGGGACAATCCGCACATGCTGGTCATGAGCGCAACCCCCATTCCGCGAACACTTGCCATGGTGGTGTTCGGCGATCTGGAGCTATCGGTTCTAGACGAGCTGCCGCCGGGGAGAAAGCCGGTTAAAACATACCTCATAGACGACAGCAAGCGCACGAGAATGTATGGCTTTATCAAGAAAGCCCTGTCGGCGGGGCAGCAGGCGTACATCGTCTGCCCGGTCATAGACGAGAGCGAGCAGGATTTGGTATCGTTAAACGAGCAGGTGGCAGCGCTGACGGTGGAATTTGAAGGGTTTCGCGTAGGACATCTGCACGGACGCATGTCGGGCGCGGACAAGGACTCGGTTATGTCCGCGTTTCGGGACGGTCAGATAGAGCTTTTAATTGCCACAACCGTCATTGAGGTGGGGGTGGATGTACCCCGCGCCACGATTATGGTCATAGAGGACGCAGACAGGTACGGACTAAGCCAGCTCCATCAGTTGCGCGGGCGTGTAGGGCGCGGCGAGGAGGAATCGCATTGTATCCTCACAACCAAGACCCATTCCCGCGATACGATAGAGCGGCTGGCGGCATTTTGCAAGACGACAGACGGCTTTGAGATAGCCAAGCAGGATCTTACACGGCGCGGACCGGGTGATTTCTTCGGCTTTCGCCAGTCAGGGCTTCCCAATCTAAAGCTTGCGGGGGCGCTTACAGATACCGAGCTTCTCACCTATTCCACCCGCATAGCCGAAACCATCATGCGCGAGGATGAGCCGCTGTTTCTGGAGCTGACAGGAAAGGCGGATATACGAGTGAGCTGAAAGCTACAGGCGGTATGTGAAATTTACACATACCGCCTGTATTACATTTCATATTATGAGGGATATTAGTATTATCTGCCGCATCCTCTCATGCCGCCTGTACCGCCGCAGCCTCTGCCGGTCTGTGCTGACCCATTTGTACCGCAAGCACCGCCTGTACCTGTTCCTATACATGTGCCTGTGCAGTCACCGCATTTTGCGGAGCATGTGCCGTCACACAGCTCTTGATTCGTCTCATAGCGTGCATATCTGGCATCGGCGGCAGCGCGTGAAAGTCTCCCCGATGCTACCAACGAATCGAGGGAAGCCTTCTTTATTAGGAGACATGCCGCCTTAAACTCGTCCAGCTTGCCTGCTTCCAAAGCAATCGCACAGTAGGAGCTTCCAGAAGCCCTCAAGTCCGAAATGGTTTTTGAGGTTTTACCTGTGATGTCAGCCAGTGCGTCTGCGGGGGTCTTGTACGCCGCAAAGGATGTGACGGTGAGCACCGTAATAACCAGTGTAAGCGTTAAGACCGAAATAATTACCTTTTTCATATATAACCTCCCCAAGCAGTAATATGTTATATTTTAACATTATTATGTTGCCGAATTATGTACAATATTTGTATATTGATAAAAAATAATAAAAAAACAGCTGTCGAAATAACGCTTTACAAAATTCTCAAAATATGTTAAAATAATATAGTTTTAGTAAATTTAAAGCGCAGAAAATAGCGAAGCGTAGGAGTAAGGGCATATGAACATCGCATTAAAGCTGGCAGAGGAACTAAAGCTCAACCTATCACAGGTTGAGAGTACTATAAAGCTCATTGACGAGGGCAATACCATTCCGTTTATCGCACGATACCGCAAGGAGGTCACAGGCTCGCTGGACGATCAGGTGCTCCGTGAGCTAGACGAGCGGCTGTCCTATCTGCGTTCACTGGAAAAACGCAAGGAGGAGGTTCGTGCGGGGATAGAAGCGGCGGGTAAGCTTACAGATGAGCTAACATCCCAGATAGAAGCCGCCGAGACATTGGCGCGTTTAGAGGACATATACCGCCCATACAAGCCCAAACGGCGCACACGCGGCATGATAGCAAGAGAAAAGGGGTTAGAGCCGCTGGCAGCCTTTATCATGGAACAGCAAAGGGGCTGTAAATCTCCCATTGAAGCTGCTGCCGCTTATATAAAGCCCGGCGAGGTGGATACAGCCGAGGACGCTCTGCAAGGTGCGCTGGATATTATCGCGGAGGATGTATCGGACGACAGCGAGCTGCGTCTGATGTTAAAGGAATATCTCACCGAGAAAGCTGTTATAATAGTAAAGGGCGAGGACGAACAGGGCGTTTATGCCATGTACAACGACTACAGCGAGGGTGTGCGCACCATCCCCGGACACCGCATATTGGCCATCGACCGCGGAGAGCGCGAGGGCAAGCTAAAGGTGAAGCTGGACGCGGATATGCCGGTTTTACAGGGAATTGTGTGCAATCAGTTTGTAAAGATGGGCAGTCCGTGTACAAAAGCGGTCATGCGCGCCTGTGACGACAGCCTGTCACGGCTTATACTGCCGTCTGTGGAGAATGAGCTGAGAAACATGCTCACCGAACGCGCCTCCGAACAAGCCATAAAGGTGTTCTCGTTAAACCTTCGTCAGCTTCTCATGCAGCCCCCTGTCAAGGGACAGGTGACATTGGGGCTTGACCCCGGCTACAGAACAGGATGTAAGCTGGCAGTTGTGGATGATACCGGACGTGTGCTGGATACCGGGGTGATATACCCCACTCCGCCGCAGAATCGGATAGACGATGCAAAAAAGACGGTAAAATCGCTTATAGAAAAGTACAATATTTCGCTTATCGCCATAGGAAACGGCACGGCTTCGCGGGAATCCGAGTCGTTTGTAGCGACGCTTATAAAAGAGATAGATAAAAAGGTGCAGTATCTTGTGGTGTCCGAGGCGGGCGCTTCGGTCTACTCCGCATCCAAGCTGGCGGCAGAGGAGTTCCCCGACTATGACGTCTCCCTGCGTTCGGCAGTGTCCATTGCAAGGCGTTTGCAAGACCCACTGGCGGAGCTTGTGAAGATTGACCCCAAGTCCATAGGCGTGGGACAGTATCAGCACGATCTGCCCGCCGCACATTTGAGCGATTCCCTCACCGGCGTGGTGGAGGACTGTGTAAACAGTGTGGGCGTGGATTTGGATACGGCATCATTCTCGCTTCTTTCCTATGTGTCAGGCATAAATAAAGGGCTTGCCAAGAGTATTGTCGCTTACCGTGAGGAAAACGGTGCGTTTAAAAACCGTAAGGAGCTTATGAAGGTTCCTAAGCTGGGAAAAAAGGCGTTTGAGCAGGCGGCAGGCTTTCTGCGCATACCCGGTTCTGCGGATTTTCTCGACAGTACAGGAGTACACCCCGAGAGCTACGATGCGGCGAAAAAGCTTTTGAAGCTGTGCGGATACCAGCGGCCGCCTTTTACTGATTTGAGAAAACGCGCCGAGGAAATAGGCTTTGCCAAGCTGTGCGCCGAGCTTTCAGTCGGTGCGCCCACCTTAAACGATATTATAGACGACCTCATGCGTCCGGGACGTGACCCTCGTGACAATCTGGCAAAGCCGCTTCTAAGAAGCGACGTGCTGGAGCTTAGTGACCTCACTGTCGGCATGGAGCTGACAGGCACGGTGCGCAATGTCACCGACTTTGGAGCGTTTGTGGACATTGGGCTTCACGATGACGGTCTTATTCACATCTCCAAGATGTCCAAAACAAAGCGCATTAAGCACCCCTCCGAGGTTCTGAAGGTGGGCGATATTGTGACGGTGTGTGTCGAGCGTATCGAGAAAGAGCGCGGCAGGGTAGGACTTTCTCTAGTTAACAGTTAATGCGGGGATAAGATATGACAGAACGGCTATATATTCTGGACAGTGACGGGAATCTAACCGGGCGGGAGTGTCTCCGCGGGACAAAGCTTAAGGATGACGAGTACAACGAGATTGTGCATGTGTGGATACTAAACAGCCGCGGGGAGCTTCTTATTTCACAGAGAGCACCTACAAAGTCCTATCCCGACAAATGGGAGACCACCTGCGGGTGTGTGACTGCCGATGAAACAGGTATTAAAGGCGGCTGTGACAGTGCCTTGTTTGAGGGGATACAGCTGTCCACTCCTAACCTCTATCCGCTGTATCCAGAACTTACCATGGCAGCTGCTATTCGCGAGGTTAAGGAGGAGCTGGGTGTTTCTCTCTCCCCCTCCTGCGGGCGGTTAATTGGGCGGTTTCGCTATCCTAGAGAGGAATTACCGGCGTTTTCGTCGGTCTGGCTGTTCGCCCACGATGTCGATATAAAGGACATTGTGCTGCAGCCCGGTGAGACCAATGATGCAAGATGGGTATCACCTGAGGGTATTCGTGGCATGATAAAGTCGGGGGAGTTTATCGGGTATGACTTCTTTCCATATCTCGACGAGCTGTTTGCGGCTCTCACCCATGTAAATATTACTTAAAGGAGGCAGACATTTGAGCAAGCGGACACTGTCGGTCTGGCAGATTCGGGCATTTCTCGTTTTCTTCGTTTTATTTTCCCTAGTCAGCGTTTTGACCGGCATGAGCGGGATAATATTTAATATAATTGCATTCGTGCTTATCCTACTTCTGTTGCTTGCCGTATTTGTCTACTATCCGCTTAAATACTATAAGCTGTCATACGAGAACGGCGGGGAGTTTATTACGATACACAGCGGGGTAATCTATACGAGACAGCGCATTGTGTATAAGTCCTCCATAAAGTATGTCACACTTCTGCGCACACCGTTACAGCGCATGTTCGGAATCAGCACACTGATGTTTAATCTTCCGGGGCTTATTGTATACATCCCCGGTCTCTCACATACCGAAGCAAAAGAGCTATACAACCGTTTTTCCGACATGCAGAAAGGATAATCCATGTACAGAACGCACCCCATAACAATATTCAGTAATATGGGTAAGCTCCTCTACCTTTTGGTCATTCCTGTGGCCAGAGGTTTTGTGCTTGCGTGGTTTGGGTCGTTCGAGCAGTGGCTGGCGGGAGCGGGATTTGACATACTCATCCTCTTGATTATCACGGTCACGGCGTTTATGCGTTGGCGTACACTCCTTTACAACGTCTCGATTAAGGGTGTCACGGTCAGCCGGGGATTTATAATAAAGCTAGACAGCTTCATCCCGCTGGATTCCGTGGCGACCATCACGGTGGAGCGTCCGCCCATACTTTTTCATATACTTCACGCCGCGAGACTTCGCGTATCCACCGTCATGTCCAGCGAGAAGCTGCCGGATGTAAAGCTCTATGTCAAGGGGCGGCATCTGGATAACTTCAAGACCTTGACCGATGCATATAAAAACGAGAGTAAACCGAGGGTCTACCGACCGTCCATTACAAGCCTGTTTATCCTCTCCCTAATAAGCTCAAACTCGTTTGCCGGGGTACTGCTTGTGTCGTCTCTTATATCGCAGATTGGCGCAGTGGTGGGCGGTGAAAACATACAAAGCCAGCTCATTCATCAGCTGGATACCTTTTCCAGGAGCTACTCCTTTGGCATCCCGCCGCTGTTTGCACTAGTTTCATACGTGATTTTGTTCGGCTGGATTATTAACTTTATATTCAACCTGTTTCGGCAGATAGGCTTTACCGCTATCCGAGAGGATAAGAGCATAAAGGTCAGACGCGGCTTTCTCAACAAGAAGCATTTCACCATCTTCACCGATAAGATTAACTTTGTCGAGGTCAGACAGGGGCTTATCTCCCTTGTTTTTAAGATATATTCGGTATTTCTCCACTGTTCGGGCTTCCGCTCGGACAAAAATGATATCTCTTCCGTCATACCCGCCACAGGACATGGCTCGTTTGAATCGAACCTTTCTCTGCTACTGCCTGAATTTGTTCCGGCGAAAAAGACGGTTCGCCCTGGGTTTGGCGCACTCTTTCGCTATGTGGGTGACCCTGTGTGGTTTTCTCTCCTTTCACTGGGAGTGTATCTTCTGGGCTATCTCCTCAAGCGTTATACGGTGTTTTTGAACTTTGCGTCCGCTTTCATCCTGCTACCCACATTATGGCTTGCGTTTGTGCGTATATCCGGATTTTATATGTCGGGCGCAGGGCAGAGTGAGGACAAAAGCTCATTTACACTGTGTTATTTTAAAGGCGTTCTTATACATCACGTGATTATCCCCAGGCACAAGATTGCCATGCTTACGCTAAGACAGAGCATATTCCAAAAGACCGACAAAACATGCGATCTTGTAGTTTATTCCGTAGCCGCCACACCTACCAAGCACAAGGTAAGAGGGGTTAAGGTATCGGAGTGTAAGGAGTTGTTTTTTAGTTGAATAAGTATTGTACAAAGTGCGGCTACTATCCGTTTACAGGGGAATGTCCGTCCTGCGGACATAAAGAGGAGAGCTCCCCGGCGGCAGAGCTGCAAGGCGGGGGATATGAGCAGAGCTATCCGGGGTATGACGCGGTCTACAGCGGGTATGCGCCGGTGCGCAAAAAGAGCATGGCGCCCTATATCATTCTGTCGGTTTTTCTGACGCTTTTAATCTCTGCCCTCTTGTTTTTGCTGTTCGGTCAGATGTGGCTGGGACGGGTGGTACAGATCCCCCCCGGCTATACCGATCCATACGAGAACGCCCCTTATGAGGGCAGTCCCAGTGTGCCTGAATCGCCGTTCTTCCCCGAAATGCCCAATATGCCGTGGCAGTCCCCCAACACAGCCACACCGCAGAAAAGCGCCACAGCACTTACATTTACATTGGATGATTATTCTGCCATAACCCCCGCCACCTCGGCAAACGCAGGGATAGTCATACCCGAGGGGCGGGTATACCTCGTACTACAGCTGACGCTGGAAAACTTTACAGAAGAGCCGCTTGTCCCAGACTTTGACCGGCTAAAGCTGGGCATGGACAATGACGAGACATTTCTCCCGCCGCTTGTGGGTTCGGGTGTACTAAAGCCCTCCATCCCCAGAGAGCCGGTCGCGCCGGGGGAATCGGTCTCCGGATTTGTCGTGTTTGACGTACCCGCAGGGGTAAAGCTCTTCTCGATATTCTACTATACAGAGATGGACTATCAGGGCTTCCGCTTTATAATTGAATAAGGGGGTGAGTGTATGTTTCGTAAGACCAAGCCAAAGCCCCACGTGACGGCGGTCATAGTAGCGGCGGGCGGCTCATCGAGGATGGGTGAGAATAAGCAGCTCATACCGATAAACGGTGTGCCTGTCATAATAAAAACAGTTGCGGCCTTCGAGTACGCCTCACTGGTGGACGATATTGTCATAGTCGCACGAGGGGAGGATATCCCCCTTATCTCACGGCTCATTCGTGAAGAGGAGTTCTTCAAGGTGCGTACCATTATAGCGGGCGGGCAGACACGCCAACAGTCGGCTGAACAGGGTGTGCGCTGTGCCGGCGAGGGGTATGTGGCGGTACATGACGGTGCGCGTCCGCTCATTACTCCAGAGATAATCGACATGGTCATTGAGGATGCGTTCTCTCACGGAGCGGCGGCGGCGGGTGTGCCGGTCAAGGACACGATAAAACAGGTAAACGCCGATGGCTTTATTATAGATACACCCGAACGTTCGGGGCTATATGCCGTACAGACTCCCCAGGTATTTGAGCTTTCACTATATCTTAGGGCTTTAGATAAAGCAAAGCATGATGGGCGGGAGTTTACGGACGACTGTCAGCTTGTGGAGTACATAGGGGAGCGGGTGTTTATGTCGGCAGGCGACTACACGAACATCAAGCTCACCACACCGGACGATATCATGCTTGCCGAGCTGATTGACGAGAATGCGGGAATGAGGGACGCTCTGTGAAGCTGCGTATAGGTCATGGCTACGATGTACACCGCTTAGTACCGGGGCCAGAGCTCATTCTGGGCGGCGTTCATGTTCCCTACGAAAAGGGGCTTCTGGGACATTCCGACGCGGATGTGCTCACTCACGCCGTCATGGATGCGCTTTTAGGTGCACTTACTATGGGCGATATTGGCGGGATGTTCCCCGACAGTGACGAGCGGTATAAAGGAGCGGACAGTCTCATGCTCCTTGCGGCGGTGTATGAGCGGGTAAAGGAGCGGGGGTTTACCCTCTCCAATCTCGATGCGACGGTTCTGGCGGAGCGTCCCAAGCTAAAGCCGTTTATTCCCCACATGCGGGAGAAGCTGGCGCGTGTGCTGTCGGCGGACATAGGCGATGTGAGCGTCAAGGCGACAACCGAGGAGGGACTGGGGTTTACCGGTACAGGCGAGGGTATAGCCGCTCATGCTGTGGTGCTGTTGGCAGGGGTGCATGAGGGATGATTGGTTATAACAGTGATGTTAAAACGCAGACGGAACTGCTTTTCTCCATACTTTCTAAAAACGAACTGCTTTATAAGGTAATAAATGAAGCCAGGGATTTCAGATTAGAGGGTTATTATATCGGAGCAGGTTGTATCTGCCAGACTGTCTGGAACTATCAAAACGGTAATGACTTGATGTACGGTATTAGTGATATCGACTTTGTGTATTATAATGCGTCAGATATTAGCTATAATGCAGAGAATCAAATAATAGAAACGGTAAAGCGGCAGTATAGTAATCTGCCTGTTAAAATAGATGTAAAGAATCAAGCCAGGGTTCATTTATGGTATCGGGAATGTTACGGTTACGATATAAATCCGTATAATTCATTGGAAAGCGCTGTCAATTCATGGCCTACAACGGCAACGGCCGTCGGTGTAAGGATGGTAGGTAATGAGTTAATGGTATATGCACCGTTCGGATTAAACGACATGTTCGGGCAGATTATAAGACCCAACAAAGCGCAGATTACAGAGACTATTTACAATAAAAAATGCAATAGGTGGCAATCAAAGTGGCAAGGGCTCACAATAATACCGTGGTGAAGATATAATTGAAAGAGGGGAACATACATGACATTCGCACCGGACGCATACCTCGACAGCATAAAAGACAAAACGCCAATATTTTCATTTTCCGAGCTGTCTTGTAAAACGGACATAGAAGCACATCAGATAAAGGCACGAAAAAAGCTTATGGAGCTTCTTCGCATAGACGATATTAAAGGTAAAAAGACTGTACCGGAGATAACAGAAATATCCCCCTCTAAAGACATGGGTACATACACACTGACACAGTATGCCATGACCGTGTGTGAAAAGCTTACCTTTCCCTTTTATCTTCTGTCACCCAAAGGGGACAAAAGGGGGCTGGCGGTGGCTTTGCCCGGTCACGGCTATGGTTGCCGCGAAGCAATCGGGCTGACACAGGACGGCACAGCTCTGGCGGACGATGCGGGCTATTCGAGACAGTTTCCGGTGAAGCTCTGCGAACTGGGTTATATCGTTGCAGTGCCGGAGCTTCTGGGCTTCGGCGAGACCAAGCTCACATGCGATAACAACACACCCATGAACGAATCCTCCTGCTACCGGTTGTCCACCAATCTTCTCATGCTGGGTTTGAACACCATAGGAATACGTGTCTTTCAGACCATGCGTATAATCGACTGGCTGACGGATACATATAGTATGGACGAAGTGGTGTGCATGGGTATCTCGGGCGGAGGTATGGTGACCTCGTTTGCCGCAGCTGCCGACACGCGCATTAAAAAAGCCATTGTCAGCGGGTATCTCTCCTCTTTTAAGGACAGTGTAATGGATATGTTTCACTGTATCTGTAACTTTGTGCCCGATATGTATAAGAATTTTGAGATGTGCGACCTTGCCGCCCTCATTGCACCGCGTCCGCTCCTCATAGAAGCGGGGGAGAGGGACAACATCTTCCCCATAACCGCAGTAAAACGTTGTTATTCGGAGCTTGAACGGATATATGGGATATTAGGTGCTCCCGATGTGCTTAATATAGACGTATTCGATGACGGTCACCGGATAAGCGGTGCGAAGCTTGCGGATTTTTTGGGTGAGAATACATGACGGATTCTTTTGAGATAATCCCGCTGGACGAATTTGAGATTATCCTGTAAGTGAGGTGCAAGCATCCCTGCTAAACGGTATTCTTATCATAAATAAGCCCGCCGGATTTACCTCGTTTGATGTAGTGGCGAAGCTGCGGGGTATACTAAGAGAGCGGAGAATCGGTCACGGCGGTACACTTGACCCCATGGCTACAGGGGTTTTGCCCATCTTTATAGGACGAGCCACCCGCCTGTGCAACATATACCCCGACCGCACCAAGGGATACACCGCCGCCTTTCGTCTGGGACTTACCACCGACACCCTCGACATAACAGGCACGGTGCAAAAGGAGCGTCCAGTGAGCACCGGCGCGGACGAGATAGTCTCGCTGCTCCCTCGCTTTACCGGGACTATCCTACAGACCCCGCCCATGTATTCGGCGGTCAAGATAGACGGACAAAAGCTGTACAAGCTGGCACGAAACGGTGTGGAGATCGAACGTCCCAAGCGGGAGGTGACGGTACACTCATGTGCGCTGACTGGCATGTCGGGCGGGGAGTATACAATGGATGTGCTGTGCTCCGAGGGGACGTACATCCGCACGATTATTGCCGATTTGGGGGAGGAGCTTCGCTGCGGTGCGGTCATGACCTCACTTGTGCGCACCCGCGCCTGCGGCTTTACGCTAAATGATACATTAACACTAGACGAGGTACAGTCCCTCGCCGACAGCGGGCAGATAGCAGAGCACATTCGCCCCCCCGACAGTGTACTTACCCTCTATCCTCCCGTAACCCTCACGGAAAAGCAGACCCGCGCCTTTGAAAACGGTGTGAAGCAGCACATTGCACTGCCCGGCGGTACGGATACGTTTCGCATATATGCGGACACAGGACGCTTCCTCGGTACAGGGGTTGCGGACGAAGAGGGGCTTTTATGTGTCGGGAAGCGGCTAGACTAAATGTTCGGAGATAGACCATGGATTTATATAAAAGCTTAGGTACTACACCGCAGGGTTTCAAGGCGTGCGCTTTGGGACTGTTTGACGGCGTTCATCTGGGACATAAGGAGGTGCTTTCTGCAGTCATAGGGCATGAGGGGTTAATCCCCACCGTGTTTACATTCGATACAAAGAGCATGACGCCCTTGTCCAAGCAGGAAAAGGGCTTTAGGCTTATTCTCTCCGAGGGGTGTAAACTCTCTGCTCTGGAGAGAGCGGGTATCGAATGTGTCATTTCGCCGCCCTTTGACGAGATAGCGCATATCCCGCCCCGCCAGTTCATCGAGGATGTGCTCATTGGCAGGATGGGTGTGCGCTTTATCGCCTGCGGGTATGACTATCGTTTCGGCTCGGAGCGGGGCGGGGACACGGCGCTTCTCACCTCTGTGGCCGCTTCCCATGGAATAAAGACGGTGGTGTGCCCGCCTGTTCTAGTGGACGGTGAGCCAATAAGCGCAACATCCATAAGACGTTTAATCGAGGCGGGGGACATAAAAAGAGCTAACCGCTTCCTTCTGCACCCCTATTCCATAGACTTCCCTGTTGTGCACGGCATGAGACTGGCAGCCACATTGGGCTTCCCGACCATAAATCAAGCGTACGATGAGGGGTTTATCCTCCCGCGCTTCGGGGTGTACGTCACCAGAGCATTTATAGGCGGTGAGTGGTGCATGTCGGTCACAAATGTTGGAGTAAAGCCCACCGTTACAAGCAGTAATACAGTTTTGGCGGAGACGCATATTCTGGGATATGAAGGCTCTCTTTATGGTGAGAATGTGACTGTCGAATTTCTCGAATTTGTACGAGAAGAAAAGAAGTTTGGCTCGCTAGATGAGCTGAAAGAGCAGATTGCCATGGATGTTTCTCATGCCAAAAGCTTTTTAAACCCCTAAATATAGCAAAATATTCTTTTTATTAATAAAATATTGCTTGAAAACCATACTAAAAAGGTGTATAATAATAACGGAAAATAAAATCACATAGGTGGTGTTCATTTGATATATGCGGATAACGCAGCGACGACGAAACTGTCGCAGACAGCGCTTTCTGCCATGCTCCCATACATGCAGGAGCAGTACGGTAATCCGTCCAGTGTCTATAAGCTGGGCAGGGACGCAAAACGCAGCATAGAGACCGCAAGAGACGGTATGGCTGCGCTTTTAGGATGTGAGCCGCGGGAACTGTACTTTACCGGCGGCGGTACAGAGTCGGACAACTGGGCGATACGCGGTACAGCGTATGCTCTGGCAAAAAAAGGAAAGCACCTTATAACCTCCAAGATAGAGCACCATGCGGTGCTTAGGATAATGGAACAGCTTGAGAAGGAGGGCTTCTCGGTCACATATCTCGACGTGGACGAAAGCGGCATAGTAGACCCGAAATCGGTGGAAGCGGCGATTAGACCCGACACTACTCTTGTCTCTGTCATGTTTGTCAACAATGAGATAGGCACGATTAACGATGTCGCGGAGATTGGGCGCATATGCCGGGATAAGGGTGTGCTGTTCCACACCGATGCGGTACAAGCCGTGGGGCATGTGCCTATTCATGTCAAGGACATGAACATTGACCTGCTCTCGCTGTCGGCGCACAAGTTTCATGGTCCAAAGGGAATCGGCGCGCTGTATGTCAGAAAGGGTGTACGTCCGAACGCGCTTATATTGGGCGGGGCGCAGGAGAGCTCACACAGAGCCGGAACTGAAAATACACCCGGAATCGCCGGGATGTATGCCGCGCTTTCCGAAGCGTGTGCCCATATGGACGAGAACGCGAAAAAGCTTACAGAGCTGCGGGAGATTCTCATAAACGAGGTACTAAAGCTGCCGCGGGTACGCCTAAACGGCGACAGACACAGGCGTGTACCGGGTAATGTGAACTTCTCGTTCTGGGGGATTGAGGGAGAGAGCCTTTTATTGATGCTGGACCTGCACGGCATATGCGCTTCGTCCGGATCGGCGTGTACCTCCGGCTCGCTAGACCCCAGTCATGTGCTTCTGGCTTTGGGCTTGTCCCACGAGGAAGCGCACGGGTCGCTTAGAATCTCGCTGTCCGGCGAGAACACAAAAGAGGATATAGATGCGATAATTGAAGCATTAAATAAGGTTACGGCTCAGCTAAGAGCCATGTCGCCCATGTGGCAGGGGGAATAAAAATTTATGTATAGCGATAAGGTACTGGAGCATTTCTCGAATCCGCGCAATGTCGGGGAGCTAACCGACGCAAACGCGGTGGGAGAGGTAGGCAACGCAAAGTGCGGGGACATCATGAAGATGTTTCTAAGGATTGAGAACGGTGTAATCCTGGATGTGCGGTTTAAGACGTTTGGCTGCGGTGCGGCCGTCGCCACCAGCTCGATTGCCACCGAGATGATAAAGGGCAAGACCATAGACGAGGCTCTGAAGCTTACGAATAAGGCGGTTATAGAGGCTCTGGACGGTCTGCCCGGCAACAAGATACACTGCTCCGTTCTGGCGGAGGAGGCGGTAAAATCCGCTATATCAGACTACTACCGCCGTCATGGCATAGACCCGGCTTTCATTGAGCTTCCGGAATCTATAACGACAGAATAGGGTGATTCCCATTGGACGAAAAACGCATAGAGAAGCTTATAGCTGATGCCATAAGGCTAAAG
>CAYSTR010000011.1:0-17044 GCA_964433745.1 uncultured Oscillospiraceae bacterium
AC
The DNA here is from genome assembly GCA_964433745.1 of uncultured Oscillospiraceae bacterium. Taxonomy (GTDB): domain Bacteria; phylum Bacillota; class Clostridia; order Oscillospirales; family Ruminococcaceae; genus CAYSTR01. Next base: position 3 of record CAYSTR010000011.1, read on the forward strand.
CGAAAAAGGTTTTAACTGGGAGGAGGCTCATACCATTGTAGGAATCTGGCCTGTATATCCCTTTGGACAGATTGGACTTGGCTCTGATACAGAGCTTTTACAGCTAGGACGTAATACACACAAGCATTTAAATGCTTATGATGACGATAATGGCTTTTCGTCCTACTATACCGCTGCCGTTCGATTGGGACAGGATATCGACCGTGTAGTGGAGCAGTATAAGCTGACCCTTGAAAAGCGACAGTTTCCCAACAAGACATTTGATTACAATGGCGGCGGTACAGAGAATTTTAGCACAGGTATTACCTTTGTCAATGAAATGCTAATGCAAAGCTATAACGGAGAGATACATCTGTTCCCGGTTATGCCGTCGGGACTTGCGGCATCATTTAAGCGTTTGAGGGCATTCGGCGCATTTTTAGTGTCGGCGGTCTACCAAGACGGTGTCACGGTTAGTGCGGAAATCATTAGCGAGAAGGGCAGAGATTTAAGAATTAAAAATCCATGGGCTAAGGCACAGGTAAGGATTAATAATGAACCGCCCTTTTGTGTAGATGATTCATTAATTTCTCTTAAAACGTCCATTGGAGACCAGATTTTTCTTTCCTATGTTAATTAAGATAAATTTCATCGTATATGTGAAAATAAATCATGAAATATAAAAATCTATCATATAGGAAGCTTCAGAAATATGGTAAGGTATTTCTATGAGGAGTGTGACGCGCATGATATGTCCTATAAATATGGCGGAAGCAATTTTTGAACCTTTTTGGGATCCGCAGATCAGTGAATTTGATAAGTGGGAAGTACAAAGCGGCGAGCACTACGGTTTGGTTGTGAGCCAATGCTGGTGCAACCTGGGCGTCCAGTGGCGGACAAGAAATAAAGACGGCATAAATCTTTTGATGCACAGACAGTATCCGGAGGGGATACCGTCGGACGGATATGACGAGATTATTATATCCTATCTCTGCCCGAAAAAGGCGGTACTCACTATAGAGATTAAAACGGATAAAGAAACCATAAAAAAGACGCTTGTATCAAACTATGATAGAAAAACAGAGCAAAATGTCCCGCTCAATGGGGGTTTAAAGATATTTGACATACGTCTTATATTATCCACAGAATCAGATGAGCAGGCACAAGGATGGTTCAACTGGATAGGGCTTTGTAACAGCGAGCTTCTTAAACGGTATGTGTCAGAATGGAATCGTTTTGACAAAAGCTGGGACGGGTATCTTCAGTGTGAGGAGTATGAGCCGTCATTTAAACCGCTGTACGGGATTGTTATAAATGAAGCTGAACTAAATGAGATTCGCGAAGAATACAGTCAGAGACTCCCATCAGGAAAGACTTGTCCTATTATCGAGCGGGCACACAGCTACGATTACCTCTCACCGGAACGTATAATACGCCAGTACATAAGGCTTCATGGAGACACAAGGTTTTGCCGTTCGCGGGATGAGGACACAGTATGTATAGGTCCTGCACATCAGATAGCCATGGCGGCTACTTTACTAAAGGACAAAAATCTATTACGTCTTGCTGCTCGGTATGCTATGATGCTATGTATGACCGGATACTGGGGAGACGGATTCATCACAAAGTTTCAGATGGGACAGTTTGAGCATCGCTGCTTCGTTCCGTCACAGATTCTTTATGATTTAGCGTATGTTCTGGACGTTGCAGGAGAGATGTTTACACCGGTCGCTCGTAATATGATAGCCCGCCGAATGATGGAGGAGGGGCACGGTGCAATTAATTACAACACATGGAAATATGAGTATATCTATACATGCAACCAGATGAGCCTGTTTTCCTCCGGTCGAATGCTATCATATGCAGTGCTGTGCAGCCAGTATCCCAGAATCCAGCGGTACATGGATATTGCCTATGATGATGTATATGAGAGCGTAGAGGCGGTAATCCTCCCCGACGGAGGTTCGGTGGAGGGACCTGACTACTTCTTCTGTCAACCTCTGGAGGCGGGACGAGCGGCATTTTATTATGCAAGAGCCAAGGGGAAGCAGTTCCGTGAAACCATCCCGCCTGCACTGCTTAAAACAGCTCCATACGGTGATATATTATACTCTACCGCAGACGAGGGAGGAATGATTCCGGTATGCGACGGTATGGGGCATGTAGAGCTTTTGGCAGCAGCAATACTTAGCTATCTCATGCCTGACAGCATCTGGACTACCATCTTCCGTGAAACCCTAGAGCGTCGGTGCGGCGGAATGCCGGATGATCTTTTAGTCTGGCAGCTTGAAAGGGAGATTCCATTAACCGGAGCAGAACCTCAAACCTTTCATTATATGCCGGATATTGGATACATAAGCTCGGTGCGTCATTTTGAGGGGGAACGAGTTAAGCTTCTTATTATGGGTAACAAGGCAGGAGCCGGACACACCCATGAGGACAAGGGCAGCTTTGTTCTCCAGTATGCCGGAGACACATACGCCCTTGATCCCGCCTCGTGCGATTATGGTGACAGCTTGTCATTGCTTTTGCAAACCTGCCAGTATCATAACATGCTCGTACCGGAGGGGACTATGAAACGCCCCGCTCCGCACAATCTACCCGATGTAAAGCCGCAGGGCAGCGGGGATGGGACTTCTATTAACGCTTCTATTATTCTGGATCATGGCTGGGAGGACTATTATAAGCACTGGTCACGAAGCTTTGACTCTGACTCCCCGGATGAATTGGCTATAAGAGATGACTTTCATTTAGTTAACGGCAGCGGTGTTTCATTTAGATGGCACACAAGACTGCGTACAGAGGTAAGCGGTGAGACTGTGCTAATCTATGGTAAGCGTTCCATGGCGGTGCTCACCTGTGAGGGTACTGATATCTCGGTTATACCTATCAATCTGGCTGACGGTATGTCCATGAACCGAATTATGTTTACCAGAAATGAAACGTCCGGAACATTAACTGTGAACGTTAAACTTATAAGAACAGGAGGCTGATCATGCAAGCCAAGCACAAAAAAACGAGCCTTTTGGTACGTATGAAGCCATATAAAATGCTATATCTTATGCTTCTGCCCGGTCTTGCGTTGATTATTCTATTTTGCTACGGACCCATGTACGGATTGCAGATAGCGTTTAAAGATTATAACATTGGATTGGGAATATTTAATAGTCCATGGGTGGGATTTAAACACTTTTCAAGATTTTTTGGCAGTGACGCTTCTCTGCTGGCTCTGCGCAACACGGTACTTATAAGTATTCTCAAGCTTTTTTGGGGATTTCCGATGCCTATTATCTTGGCTCTTATTCTCAATGAGCTGGGATTTCAAAAGTTTAAAAAGACTGCCCAGACCATCTCATACCTGCCTCACTTTATTTCATGGATTATCGTTGCAGGAATAGCACACAACATCTTTTCCCTTAATACGGGTGTTATCAATACTGTAATAACCTTCTTCGGAGGAAAACCTGTTCATTTTCTCGCCAGTGAGCAGTGGTTTCGCAGTATACTCATCATAACGGATATCTGGAAAGGTGTCGGCTGGGGTTCGGTCGTTTATCTTGCGGCACTTTCGGGCATTGATTCTGCTTTGTATGAGGCGGCTATTGTAGACGGTGCAACCCGTCTGCAGCGTATCATCCGCATAACATTACCCTCCATTCTTCCAATCGCATCTGTTATGCTCATCCTCTCGATGGGCGGAATCATGAGTGCGGGGTTTGACCAGATATTTAACATGTACAGCGAACCGGTATATGAGGTGGCGGATATATTAGATACCTATGTCTACCGTATGGGTATTGTCAACATGAGTTATAGCTTTTCCACAGCTGTGGGATTATTTAAATCCTCTGTTGGACTTATCCTTGTGCTGACAGTAAATCTACTGACTAAACGCTTAAACCCTGATGTGGATGCCGGACTATGGTAATATGGAGGTGTGTAAATGATTAAAACTGATACCAAAAAGGATAAGATATTTCTAGCCTTTTGTTACCTAATTACTGTATTTGTTGTGATTGTAACATTCTACCCTTTCTGGGAGCTTGTTATATTGTCAATATCTCCCCGCAATGAAGCTGTTCAAGGAGGCTTTAGGTTTATTACACTCAACCCGACCTTTAATGCCTATCAAGAGGTCGTGCGTTCACCTGAAATCTGGCGAAGCTTTTATAATTCTATAGTCAGGGTTATTTTAGGAACGGTTCTCGGCGTGGGACTAACCTCTCTGACTGCATATCCCCTTACCAAAAGAGAAATGCCATTTAACCGCTTGATAACCATAGTTATACTTTTCACCATGATTTTTGGCGGCGGACTAATCCCCACATATCTCCTGTATAAGGATTTAAAGCTGATAAATTCAATCTGGGCATTAGTACTTCCGTCGGCAGTATCAGCTTACAACCTTATCATTATGCGAAATTTCTTATATACCATCCCTATTAGTCTTGAAGAATCTGCGCGCATTGACGGTGCATCCCATTTTCAAATCTGGTATAAAATAATGCTGCCGCTCTCTAAACCGGCTATGGCAACTATTGCTTTATGGATTGCGGTGGGTCATTGGAACTCTTACTTTGACGCCATGATCTACATGACCGACCGCGTAAAATATACCCTGCCGGTTATCTTACGCCGGATTCTACTGGAAAACCAACTTGATAAATTTATGCCCGCAAACTCTGTGTCAACAGTTAACCGTATGACGCCTCCGACCCCCGAAACTACAAAGGCAGCGATTATAATGGTAAGTACCATCCCGATTATACTTGTGTATCCGTTCGTACAAAAGTATTTTGCTAAAGGAATTATGCTGGGTGCTGTCAAAGGATAGATACCCGCATACAATAAAATTTATATGGAGGGCAAAACATGAAAAAAAGCGTAAAATCTTTATCTCTGTGTCTTATGGTGCTTGTACTTCTCTCTTCGATGCTTGCGGGATGTACAGGCGGCGCAGCATCGTCCAGTTCTGGTACTGCTTCGGCTTCCAGCACTGCTCCTGCCTCCTCTGCCCAGGAAAAGAAAGAGCCCGATAGGGTATATGAAATTTCGTGGGCTATCTGGGTACCTGCTGCTACAGACGAAAATAACGGTCTTGAAGAACGTCTAATGGAGCGTATGGAGAATGTAAAGTTTGATTTGATTCCTCTGGAGCGCGGCACATGGACAGAGCAGATAAATACCCGTGTTGCCGGCGGTGATATCCCGGACATCATCTACCGTGACGGTAACGCCAATCTGGTACAATATGCTGTGCAGAATGTTATAACAGAAGTACCGTATGATATGGCAAAAGAATTCGCTCCGGATATCTATGAAGCAACGAAGGACTACGGCAAGGAAGTATGGCTTTCCTGCAATTATAATGGTAAGAACTACGGTCTGCCCATCATGCAGCCGCTAGTAATTGCCCCCTTTACTGCTTCCTGGAGAAAGGATCTACTGGAGAAGGCCGGTGTGACGGCTGTGCCGACTACGCTTGATGAGGCTGCTGCGGCTTTTGAAAAAATTATAAACACAGATGTGAACGGATCAGGTAAGAAGGATACCTATGGAATGTCCTACCGTGCAAAGGATGCAGCTTCCGTTATGTTCTCCGAGATATTCTCGGCTTTTGGTGTCCTGCCCAACAAGTGGATGATTCAAAAGGATGACACCCTGAAATTCGGTATGGTGGATGACCGCGCTAAGGACGCTGTAGCACTGCTCAACGACTGGTACAAGAAAGGCTACATTGATCCCGAGTTTGTAACAATGGATAATACTATTTATCAGCAAAAGGTTGCAAACGGCAGCTTTGTATACAACACCTGGACTTCTTATGATCAGGTTATTCCTCCCAATGGTCCTATGTATGTGGCTGCTACCTCTGTAAATCCTGAAGCTAAGCTTGAGCTGGGACCTGCACTAAAGGGGCCGAACGGCGACTACGGTTACTCAACATGGGGTTCAGTTACATCTGCTATAGCGTTCGGTAAACACTTAGCTGACGATCAGGATAAGCTAGCAAAGTGCCTGGAGCTTGTAAACTTCGTGTGCGCTGACACTGATGACGCGGTTTATGTCCGCTACGGTACAGAGAATACTGATTGGAAGTTAGACGACACCGGTATCATGATATCGATTCTACCCGATGATCCCGCACTCAAAGCAAAGTTTGGTTTTGATGCTATCGGTGCGTGTGCGCCTGTACCCTCGCATCAAATGAAGTACTATGTACGTAAGGACGAGGCAGAATGGGCTAAGTACTCAAGAGAAGGCAACCTCCAGCCGGGAACATCCTATTGCAGCTGGGTCGGACTGTTCACCAATCCCGAGATTACCGCAGTCACCGCTGATATTAACCCGGCATTACAAAAGGGTATAATTGATATGATTACAGGTAACCGTCCTATTGGCGACTTTGATGCAATTCGTGACGAGTGGTATTCAAAGGGCGGCAAGGATCTTACTGATGAGTATAACCGTGCGTATAAAGCCGGAAGCTCACAGATAGATACTATTCTTTCCAACATAAATTAGCTTTTATTCATACAAAAATAATGGGCAGTATGGCTTTTGGCTGTACTGCCCATTAGAGGATATTTTCTCTTGTAATTATTGTTATCTTTTGTTATAATTGCCTTACACATACAAGAGGTTTTGACATGAAGCATATACGTTCAAAATGGATTTTATTTATGACGCTGTTGGTAATCTGCTCTTGTTTACTTGTCTATCTGCTTGTTATAAGAAGCTTTGAGCTCATCTACATGGAAGAGCTTTATAAGTCTGCCCAAAATACTGTTGACCAGCTGTCTGTTAACACTGACTCTATTGTAAGTACGGTGGAGAATTCTCTCGATCTTATATTTACAAGCCGGGAAATTATTGATATCTTCAATACCGTCGATTTTAATAAACTAAACGGAGATGTATTTGCCGCTTACGGTATACTGGATAAACAGTTTCGTCAATTCATGCGGGTATTCCCACGGTTTGAGGGAATGGTTGTACAGGGTAAGAATAATAGCTTATATCAATTTCGCTATTATAACAATAAAACAGTGATGGATGAGCTTGAACAAACTGCATGGTATAAGTATATAAATGAACAGCTGTATTTAGATAAATTTCGCTGGGCTGGGCTATATGAGGTGGATACAATCTATTCCAATATTATAGGCAGCCACAGACGGGATTATTTCATCGTGTTTAAACGCATTTATGATAATGTAACCTTTATACCCGCCGCTGTGGCTGTAGCATTTCTCAATCCCAGGGTGTTCGCTGAGATCTATGACAATATCGAGCTATCCGAGGGAGACAGTGTATTTATCCTAGACAGTGACAAACAGTGTGCAAACAGCACAATAGATGGTTATGATGACCTGTTTGCTGAGCTCAATGAAAAAAATGCGCTGAAAAAAGGGCATTACGGATACTATTTACGTCAGCAAAACGGCTCAAGCTATGTTGTCACCTATACATCATCAATCGCCACCGGTTGGAGCGTTGTGAAGATTACTTCATTGGACTCTCTCACACAGAAAATCCGGAAGGTAACAAATCTATGCGGATTAATTGTTGCTTTTGTTGTCCTATGTGCTAGCTTAATAATCATTTGGTGGGCATTTAGATTATCTAAAAGGATTATAGAGGTAGCTAATGCGATGGAACGCGTATCGGAGCATGACTTGAATGTATCTCTTAGCACTGTGTCAAAAGATGAAATCGGCATTATTTATAACGGATTTAATAAGATGGTAGAGAACCTACGGTATCTTATAAATGAGGTAATCCGCCAGGAAAACTCAAAAAAAATGGCAGAGATACGAGCAATGCAATATCAGATAAAACCACATTTTCTCTATAACACGATTGCTTCAATTCGTATGCTTGCCTTGAAGGATAAAAACACCAATGTTGCCAATATGCTAATGGTTTTGGGACGGCTCTTACGCAACACGATAAATGTTAAGGATGCTTTTATTACTATAGAGAATGAATTGCAAAATCTTAAAGATTATGTTGAGGTTCAGCAGATTCGTTATGATAATCGTTTACTCATGAGTTATAGAACCGAGGAGTACCTTAATACTTTAAAAATACCAAATATGATTCTGCAGCCGATGGTGGAGAACGCCATAGAACACGCCTTTGGGGAACGCCTAAGTGATTCGGAATCAGAGTGCAGAATAGACATCGACTTAGTTCATGAGGGTACTTTAGAGGATGGAAGAGAACGGGTGCTATTAAGTATCAGGGACAATGGAGTTGGTATGAGTGAGCTTGAAGTAAAAACGTTACTCTCACGTTCATATGATAAGGATACGGTGGAGCACATCGGTATTATTAACATACACGAGAGACTGGTCAATCTATTTGGTTCGGCATACGGTGTTACGATTGACAGTAAACGCGGAGAGTATACCATTGTAAATATACGTACTCTTGCAATGAGGGAGGAAACACAGCATGATTAATATTCTGCTTGTGGACGACGAGCCGTTTATGCTTGATATGCTGCGTGATTTATTAGACTGGGAGAGTGCCGGAGCTGTTATTAAAGCAACCGCTCATAATGGACTTCAAGCATTAGGTGTTTTAAAAACAGAGCAAATTGACGTTGTATTTACCGATATAAAAATGCCTGTGATGGATGGCTTTGAGTTTATAGCAAACGCCATGATAGAGCATGTTAACCTGCAGTTTGTGGTGCTTAGCGCTTATAATGATTTTCATATGGTTGAAAAAGCGTTTAAGCTGGGCACTGTGGACTATGCATTAAAATCTGAGATTACAATCGAACAGGTATCCGACATACTGTCACGATGCCGTGAGAGAATCGAGAAACGCCTGGATGAGCTAGAGCAAAAAAGAAACCAACAGCTCACTGTATCAGCACTTATTCAAAAGCTTGGAAACCTGGAGCAGTTTATACAATCTACCAGACAAGCTATGCAGGGGATTCTTTTAAACAATGCCATTGATCAGGGAACAGATTGGAAAACCCTTATAAATCAATGCGAAAAAATAGGGTTTACCATCCCGACTGATCCGATTCTTCTCATGCTGCTTCGTATTGATGATTACGAGCGGTTGCTTCATAGTGTATGGGAGAAACAAGCTCATTTGTGGGACTTTGCAGTGTGTAACGTGCTGGAGGAGATTCTTTTAGAGTATGAGCAAACATTGTTTTTCAAGCGCTCATACGGTGAATATATTATTGTTATGAACAAAGCTCCGCACATCAATGCTGTCAGCTCAATCAGAAACATTTTTCATACAATTAAGCAGAATATGAATGTATATATGTGTATGAATATTATTGGAGGGATGAATTCAATTAAGTCTAAGGGTAAACGTACGCTTTCCGAGATGTACAAGCAGGCCTCTTTGGCACTGGAACGCTTCTTTTACCTGGGAAAAGAGGAGCTTTTAGCCTATGATCTTGTGTGCAGCAGCTTTAATGATACAAGTGAATATACAGATAAACAAAGACTATTTCGCAGCTGCTTGCAATCTAGAAAGATTGAAGGTCTACAGGATAATATAACACAATTCCTCATTACTGCTAATGAGCCCCTCGCGCTTGTTAGGGATTGTTTTTCAAAATACCACATTTATCTCGAAGAATACCTCGAAACAACCGGAATTAATCCATTAATCTTCGATAAGCTGTCTTATTATACAGTCTACCTTAACAAATACGGCACCTACAATGAATATAATCAATGGTTAAAGGAAATTGTTTCGCTTTGCATTCAAAATGAGTTTAATAACATGACGCTTGTGAAAAGGGCAAAAAAATACATACTGACAAACTACGAAACCGATCTGACGTTGTCGTCTTTATCCGAGGCTATGGGTGTAAACGCAAGCTACATGAGCACTGTTTTCTCTAAAGAGGAGGGCATGGTGTTTACAGAATTCCTCAATCGGACAAGGATTGCCGCATCGATTGAGCTGATGTCAAGCTATAATTATAAGCTCTATGAGCTGGCCTTCAAGTGCGGATATAATAATGTTGAACATTTTAGCAGGGTATTTAAAAAGGTAATGGGAAAAAGCCCCCGCAGTTATTTTCAATGTGAGTCGTAAGGAGAAAAAATTCTATGAAAACAGGTATGGTATCGGTTACATTTAGACATCTAAAGGCTGAACAAATCATCGCTCTTACTAAAAAAGCCGGATTGGATGGGATTGAATGGGGCGGCGATGTTCACGCCACAGATGAACAAAAAGCTTCAATTATCGCTTGTGATATGAAAAATGCAGGACTTGAAACGCTGTCGTACGGTAGTTATTACAAAGCTGGGACATTTTCAGATTTTGATAAAGAGCTTGCGATTGCACAATGTCTTAATGCACCCAATATCCGTATTTGGGCGGGGGAGTGCGGCAGTAAAGAAGCAGATAAAGAATACCGCACAAAGGTTGCCGATGACATAAAGCGGATAGCAAGACTGACACAGAAGTATAATATAAGCATTTCATTAGAGTATCATTGTAATACGCTGACAGATACACAGGCGTCTACCATTTTGCTTTTAAAGGAAGCGGGCATGAACAATGTATGTACATATTGGCAACCCCCCGCAAATATTAGCCACGAGGAGAACCTTGCAAGCTTAAAAGAGCTGATTGCAATGGAGAAGCTAAAAAACATTCACGCTTTTCACTGGACAGGTTATGAGCGACTTGCTTTTGAAGATGGTATAAACTTATGGAATGACTATATCAATTTGGCAAGAAATGCTTGTAACGCTATCCTGCTGGAGTTTGTCAAGCAGGATAATGAGGAGCAGTTTTTATCAGATGCAGGGGCTTTAAGACGCTATGAGAACCTTATCCATCCTAAATCCATGTGAGTTCCAGGCAGAAAAACAAGAGATACTTTACCCTGCCCGTAAAACCGTGTCCCCAATATAAATGTAGAAACCTCATAATCCTTTGTCTCTGCAAGCTCTATCATAGCCTTTTGTTCGCACCCTAAACCGGTAAATACTATCTGAACCGAGTTTCGTTTTAATTTGGAACGCCAGCATATTTCTATCTTTTCTGCTCCATTTCCGCAAAAATCCATATCCTTATATATAATTGTTACATTATTCCCTATATTCACGACACATTCACCGCAGGGCTCGAATGTGTCGCCGTATATACCGTCGTTTTCGGTTGCAGACAGCTTTTCATATGCCTTATTTAAGCGGTTAAACCAAAACCCGCCGATATGCACCTTTTGTCTGAACACGGTGCAGAGTGCCGTCACCCCGCAAAGCCTATGCGGCAGCTTTACCGTAACCTCTCTATAGGTGTTCCAACACATACCCTTGTCATAGACCGCAGAACAGATAAACCGCCCGCCCTCGGACGGCATATTCTCCCATATCTCAAACCACACGGGATCATTGCTTAGCGGAAACAGCTTGAATGTTACCTCGTCTGCACCGAAGCTGCCGAAGTTTAATCCATCGAACAGCACATAGCTCTCCCCATCACGCGGTGTGGCGATACCGCGCTCGTTACCGTTTGTCAGTTCGCGATTGCTTTTTGTGTATAAACCTCCGCATACAAAAGTATATGGATCAATATATGGGTTACCATAACCCGACAAGTTAAATGGGAGCTGCGATATGAGCGCAGCATGTTCCCGTCCGTTATGCACAGCAAAACGCACCCATACCTCACCATCACCTTTGGGGTTTATAAGGGCACTTAACCCATCCTTTGCCGGAGTCAGGCTGCCTAGCGGGCTGTCTATTCCTCCTGCATCTGTCAGCCGCCAGACATAATCATAATATGTGGCGTTATCAGGTAATACCTTCGCATATATCCTAAGACCGTCTCTCGTAAGCTCAATCTTCCGGACAGGAATATCACTCTCTAAAAACTCCGCCTTAACCTCCGGTATCCTCCCTCCCAACCGTTTTACTATAGCCAGCAGTTTACCGGAGAACATTCTTCGATTATCAGTATTATACTGCTCATAATCGGTGGAGTCACCGTTGTCAAGAGCCAGCAGTTCACCGTTTTCGACAGTCACCATTACGCGCCGGTTTGCATTATCTACTGGATTCCCCTGTTCATCTACTGCCGTAATCGTCACAAAACACAGCTCATCATATATTTCGGATGTCATTTTTATATGAGCAGCCTCACCAAATGAACATCGCTCGTCCTCTGCCACGGCGCAATGGTTTTCATCATATGCGACAGCACGCAACACCCCGGGAAAGTATTCTATCCTCCAATTAGCAGCCAGGTCGGCACGAACCATGCCCATGCTCTTGCCATTTAAAAAAAGCTCCGCATAAGGACAATTTGTCGCCGCACGAACATCTATCATCTGTCCCGGTGAAAAATCCCAATAAGGATAGAGATGGATCATCGGAGCGTCTGTCCATGCTGCTTTAACTATATAAAAGCTGTCCTTTTCAAAACCAGCGGTGTCGATGTGCCCGAAATAGGCATTCTTCGTATGGTATGGGGTTGGCTCCCCTAGATAGTCCTGCCCTGCCCAAAGAAACTGTCCGGCAGAATATACAGGGTCTGCTTTCATGCACTCTTCCACGCTCTTAGCACCCCAGCTGGTAGAGCTGTTACCTAGAGCAGAGCATTGCAAATCGTCATCTGCCAGTGTTGATTTAGAAAGCGGAAAATGATATATGCCACGGCTTTGTACCGTGGAACAGGTCTCTCCTCCAAAGATAACCCAGTCAGGATGAGTAAGGTGGTGTGCTTCGTATAGCGGCTCGGCATAGTTGTATCCGACTATCCCTAACATGTCGGCACATATCTGGGTATTCTCCCATTGCATGTAGTTGGAACTAAATGTAATTGGTGCATGCTTGTTGGGGTCATGCATTCGGACTAGCTCACAAAGTCTCTTTAGTGTCCTGCCCCCCTCTTTGGCATCTTCATGAGTATCGTATATTTCGTTACCTATACTCCAGAGAATCAGAGACGGATGGTTACGGTCACGACGAACCCATGCGGCAACATCACGCTCTATCCATTCATCGAAGAACCTCGAATAATCGTAGGGGTTCTTGGGTCTGCGCCATGTATCCAAAAGCTCGGACATTACAAGAAATCCCATCTCGCAAGCCAACTCCATAAACGCCCTTGCCGGAGGGTTGTGAGCAGTGCGAAGCGCATTTACCCCCATCCCTTTAAGCTTTGTAAACTGTCTGCGTATCACATCCGGATATACCGCTGCACCTAAAGCGCCCGAATCGCTGTGCAGACAAACACCGTTTAGCTTCATTCGCCGTCCGTTTAAATAAAAGCCGTCAGGGGTAAAGCTTATCTCCCTAAACCCAAACCTAGTGTACTGCGTATCGGTCACTCTGCCGTCGATAATCAACTCTGAACGCAAGGTGTACATATGAGGAGCTTCTATATCCCATTGCCTTATCTCCTCATTACCTAACAGGGTGTGGCAAAGCTCATATGGTTGACCGGCGGTTTCGACATCGCAGTCTACAGAGTAGCTCCAACTACTATCCGTTCGTTTTGTCGTGATATATATGCCATCCTGTTTAAAGTGACAGCTCTCGCGTATGTCAAGGTACACATCACGGTAGATACCCGCTCCTGTATACCATCGGGCGCTGGGTGCTTGATAGTTCACCTTTAATAGCAATGTGTTATTTGAGCTGATGCTAAGAAACTGGGTTATATCAAAGAAAAACGCCGTCCAACCGTACTTCCATTCACCCGCAAGCGAACCGTTTACATATAACGAGCTATCCATATAAACACCGTCAAAGCGTATGATAACCCGCTTTTCGCCGGACAACTGCGAACAGTCAAGCTTCCGCCGGTAATACCCGACACCGCTCTTGTAAAGATTATTAACATCAGCAATCAACCAATCGTGTGGTAACAAGACAGGTGAAAAGTTATCGGTGTTATCAAGGGAGAACTCCCAGTTATCGTTAATCTTTATAAGCATGAAGTCACCTCGTGGAAAAGGGCGCTGAACACAGTCAACGCCCTTTGTAATTTATCAGCCGTAGTATTTAGAGTAAGCTGCCGCACGTTCGTCTATAATCGCTTGACCGCCTGAATTTAGGTAGTCCTGCATACCGCTGTCAAAGATAGCGTCAAATTTGTCGGCGGGGGCTACGACAGACTGATCGAGTAAAGCATCTCTCTTTTCCCTAAGTGCTGTCGCCATGCCCTCTTCAGATTTTATCTCACCGCAGTTCATATTTACTCCATAACGTGCTTCATTTACTGCTTTAGCCGCTGCAATCTCAACAAGGCTCTTGTCTGTTCCGGGGTAACCCAGAGCCAGGGACAGGACATTGAGATTTTTGTCGCCCAGGTCAAGACCGTTTATCGTGATAGTATAATCTATATTGTTTACAGAGTTCATGATCTTTTCACCTGTTGTGGGAAGCAGCTTGATTGAACCATCTCCCATTATCTGATGGGTTGCACCCGGCTCACCTATCTGCAGGAAGCGGCGGTTCTCAAGTGTGGATATCCAATCAAGGTACATTAGAGAAGCAACCGGTTCTTTGTTGGTGGAGGGGAAGAAAACCTTACGGTCAATAGGAGCAGACAGATACTTACGATATACACCGGCATCGTTCTTAAAGCTCTCAATAGCCACATAAGCGGCCTCCGGTCCTACATTACGGGTAAGGTTTGCTTGAATGCTGTCGTCTCCGTTACGGTACGGATAATCCCAGTTGTGCTCGAAAGCACCGACATATCCGGCCTTCATGAGATTATCTTCTGTTGTGTCGCCCTCACCGTAGAGGGCAAAATCCTTCCATACTAACCCTTCGTTGTACCACTTGTTTAGTACACGAACACCCTCTTTATAGTTCGGCAATAAAAGCTTTCTGTCGTCAAACCCATTGATGTACATGTCCTTATCCGAAATGCTGTCCGGAACAAATGACAGGATAAGGTGCTCGTTACGGTAACCTACGTCGAAGCTTGTGGAATAAGGAATCATCTTTGCGGCATCAGCTCCCAGCAGTTTTGACGCATTGTCCTTGAATGCTTTTAGAGTTTCCTCAAACTCATCAATATTAGTCGGGGCTTTGAGCCCCAATGTATCTAGCCAGTCTCTGCGGATAAAGGTGTTTATACGGCGGTTATTAAACAGCAGAGCCTCAACAGCCCATATAGTTCCTTTTACTGGGTCTTTATTCCAGTAGAGGTTAGCATCGCCCAGTAATTCCTTAAGGTTTGGTATTAAATCTGAATTTTCTTCCAGTAATGTACTTAGGTCTAGTACTCCGCCCATGTTGGCGTAGGTCTGGATTGTGGGGTAGCTGTAGGTTACACAAATGTCCGGCGCATCACCCGCTGCCAGCAGATTGTTGAGCTGTTCTACCTCTGTCCAACGCGGGACAGCCTTGTAGGTTACCTCAACATTGTGGTCACGGAGCATTCCCTCTTTGATAAAATTGGTGTAAAAGTTGTCCGCAGGATTAGAACCGCCGTCATTGGCGCGATCAAAGATTTCTACTGTGATTTTACGTGTCTCCGAAAAGCGTCCGTCAACTATTTCAGCGGGAGGTGCTTGCTCTTTCACAGTACTGGAGGACGGCGGAGCGCTTGAGGCAGCGGAAGATGATTCCGATGCATTTTGTCCGCTGCAGGCGGCGAACAAGGTGCATAGCATCAGACATGCTACAATAACTGCTAAGATTCTGTTTTTCATGTTTTTCCTCCTTAAATATGTAAGCGTATGTTGTATACCGTTTCCCGCTTATCGGTTAACGGTTATTATGCAAAAGCCCATGCTTTTTACATGAGATTTTACAAAACCTTACCCCTTTACCGCGCCTATGGTAACACCAGAAACAAAATATTTTTGCAGCCATGGGTAGATGATAAGTATAGGTACAGTCGCAAACATGACAGTTGCCATCTTCAAGGTTTCTCCTACACCCGGAGAGAAGAAGCCCTCCTGTGTCGCCACTTCTATACTAGTCATGTTCTGTAGGATGTTATAAAGAAGCAGTTGTATCGGATAGTACCGATTATTCTGAGCCATATACATGAGCGCGTCAGAGAATCCGTTCCATCGTCCCACCGCGTAGAATAAGGCAAGTGTCGCCATAACAGGCAAAGACAGCGGCAGATAAATCTTAATGAGTATCTTTATCGGCCCTGCACCGTCTATCTCGGCAGATTCCCTTACACTCTCGGGTATTCCGTACAAAAAGCTTCTCATTATAATAACATTGAACACACTTATACAGTTTGGAATAATAAGCACAAGCGGATTATTTATAAGCCCTAAGTCCTTTAACAAAAGATAGTTAGGGATTAGTCCGGCGTTGAAGTACATCGTTATGAGTATCAGCGCATTAAAGAAACGGCGTCCGCGCAGCTTATCGTAGGTTAGAGGATTGGCGAATATCGTAGTCATCAACATTGAAACGACTGTGCATATGACGGTGAGTATAGCAGTCCATTCAAGTGACCATGTATACTTTGAGTCGCTCAGAACCGACTTATAAGCTTCAAAGTTAAGCCCTTTAGGCCACAACAAAACCTCGTTGCGGATAAGAGCCTCTGCCGAGCTTAGAGAACGTGCCAGTACGTTAATGAGCGGCAATAAGCATACAAGCATGATTAACAAACAAAAAAATGTGATAATCCAGTCACCTGCTATGGTCTTTTTCGTCTTTACCAACTTTTATGCACCCCCTCACCATATACCGCGCTCGCCGAATTTTGAGGCTACTGCGTTAGCGATAAGCACAAATATAACACTTACAAACGATTGGAACAGTCCCACCGCCGTAGTTAATGAGAATTGTAAGCCTCGTATACCATAGTTGTATACATAAATTGAAATAACATTGCTTACACTTGTCACAAGCTTATTGCTCATGGTATACGGGCGGTCAAACTCGGATCCGAGAATACGCCCGAGACTAAGAATGAGCAATACGATTATCGTAGAACGAATGCCGGGTTGACGGTCGCTCCCGTCCTGGAGGAGGTCCACTGGACCACGCCGGCATCCCCTCCGGTGACCCTGACGTCGCAGCCCCCCGTCGCGGCTGGTTTCAGCGCAGTTCGGCGGTCCGCATGAG
>CAYSTR010000012.1:0-16603 GCA_964433745.1 uncultured Oscillospiraceae bacterium
CAGTGCGCAGGCTTCGGATATGTCAGCATGGGTCTTAATGGGTCTGCCGGGTGCTGTCTATGCAGCCGGTCTGGGTGAGGGTTGGATTGCCGTTGGGCTTATAATCGGTACATATTTAAACTGGCTTTTTGTTGCAAAGCGTTTACGCCAATACACCAAGGTATCGGGCGATTCTATTACACTTCCCCAGTATTTCACCAACAGGTTTAGGGATAAAACAGGGCTTTTGCGCATTCTTCCCGCCTTATTTATCCTCATTTTCTTTTTATATTATACAGCATCGGGATTTGTAGCCGGTTCAAAGCTTTTCTCGGTTGCTTTTGGTATTGACCCTAACACCGGTCTTTTATTAACCGTTGCGGTAATTCTTCTTTATACGATTGCCGGCGGCTTTCTGGCTGTTTGTTGGACAGACTTTTTCCAGGGCATTTTAATTATGCTGGCCGTTGTAATAGTTCCCGCTGCCGCTATTTTCTCTATGGGTGGTATCGGTGCTACTTATGACAGGTTAATGTCATTTAACGCCGATATATTAAACCCATTAAAAACACTAGCGGGCGAACCCTTAACGCTGGTTGCAATAATTTCAAGCCTTGCATGGGGACTTGGATACTTCGGTCAGCCCCATATAGTTGTGAGATTTATGGGTGCTGCCAAACCGTCGAACATTAAAAAATCGCGCCGTATTGCTATGGTTTGGGCGGTTTTCTGCTACGGTCTTGCGCTGGTTATCGGACTTGTAGGACGCGCATACTTCATGGAAGCCATTCCGGGAAGCGAATCTGTGTACATGTCCATGGTTATCACAATCTTCCCCGGTATTATTGCGGGTGTGTTTTTAGCAGCGCTTCTTGCGGCTACTATGTCTACTGCGGACAGTCAGCTTTTAGTTGCTTCATCTGCAATTGTGGGGGATTTCTACAAATCTATAATCCGAAAAAAGGCAAGCGATAAGGAGCTTATGTGGGCAAGCCGTATAACAGTTGCGGTAATTGCATTAATCGCAGCATTTATAGCAGCTAACCCAGACCAAAAAACCGTTATGGAGCTGGTATCCCTGGCATGGAGCGGACTTGGTGCTACATTTGGTCCTCTTGTGCTGTTTTCACTCTTCTCAAAACGTACAAACTACCAGGGTGCAATTGCCGGTATTATCTCCGGTGGTGTTACTATTCTAGTTTGGTATTACTTAATCAAGCCGTTAAATGGATGGTTTGGCATATATGAAATTGTTCCCGCATTTATTATATCATCACTGGCTATATACATTGTCAGCAGACTGACAAAAGCACCGGGTGCAGAGATTGCTAAAGAGTTTGACACCTATCAGACCTGTGAGGAATAATGTAATTTAGACCAATTAAATGAACATGGTATACGCCCGCGGATTATTGCCGTGGGCGTTATTATGTGTTTATTTTATTTAGAGGCTACAATAACCTCTACACCGCTCTCCTCAATCTTTACCAGCTCGTCCTCCACAGCATCCCAATCGGTAATGAGGGTATCAAAATGTGAAATATCCGTTACCTTTATAAATGCGTTTACGCCTACCTTTTGACAAGGCATAAGAAGAATGCGTCTGCGGGAATTTTCCAATACCATTCGTTGGAATGCGGCAGTCTCGTCCGTACCATTAGACAGACCAAATGACGCTGTTACTCCCGCTCCAGTTATAAAACACACATCAAAGTGCATGTTTTTTACAAAAGCCAAAGCGAAACTGTCAACCATCGAGGATGCTCCATGCATACGCATACGACCACCCGTCAGATATACTGTCAGATTATCCCAATACTTAAACCGGTCTGCCAGCGTGGGTGAATTGAGGACAAGGGTATATTCCATATTTCGCGGCAGATATTCACTCATGAGAAACCCGAACGTCCCGCTCGTCAGGTATACCACATCCCCGCTTTTTATGAGAGAGGCTGCTTTCTTTGCTATAACAGCATAGTGTTCATCCACGGTCATTTTATCAAAATCCCTTACACGCGGAGGGCGGCAGTCCACCGGCATGAGCGGCAGCGCACCGCCATGGGTACGTTTTAACAACCCTTTTTCCTCCAGTATACGCAAGTCCCGTCGCGCACTGTCCACCGAAACCTCAAAACGCTCTTGTATCTCCCCTATTGATATACGTCCGCACTCCTTGATGGTTTCCAAAATCGCTCTGTGCCTTTCTTCAATAAACATGCATTCACCTCTGTTCTGTATTTTGCATTAATGTTAATGTTTGCTCTTATATTATCACTTTATTTAACGTTTGTCAATGGTATTGTTAATGTTTTTTAATGTTTAATTTTTTTGCAATAAAACACACACTAATAATCCTTTATATAATGAAAAGCTTTTCACAAGAGGTAGAATGTTATGGACTGTTATGAATCCTTATACAATCATCTCATCGCATATACATGCCGTAAATTCTACTCTCGTCCGGTAATCTGTGAACTGGCGGACGATATTGTACAGCAGGTGTTTGTCGAAGTCCTGTCATGTAAAGACCCATATAAACTTAACTTTGGGTATATGTCCAAGGCATGTATACATGCAGGATACCGCATATTCCGTAGACTGGATGCCGATAAGGTTATGCTTTCGGATTATGATGAGGCAATCAGTTTTCTGGACGGAGAAGAAGTCGTTAACGAAATAATATCTGCGGAGGATACTGCCGAGATACTATCCTCTCTTGATGTGCTAAAGGAGATAGAGCGAGTTATAATCCTGCAACACTATTTCGGCGATTTCAGCTTTGCTCAGATTGCAAAAGAGAATGGGATCAAGCTCAACACCGTACTATCCCATCACAGACGGGCATTGGAGAAGCTTCGGTCACGTCTCTCTATTTTTTCTCACGAGAGGTGCAAAAGGGCAGATTTACGCGGTCAGATAAAACCTAAACACTTTAAATCGTTACTATAAGGAGGTATACAATGTATACGAAACAGCAGCTCTATAAGTTCGGTGTATATTCCGAACGCGCTCACCGTTTGGCCATGGACATTGCCATGCAGTCTGCATTGTTAGGGGAAAAGGGACTGGCAGTCATAGCAGATGAAACAAGGGGAATCGGTATTAAGCTGTGCAATGCTGTGGATGAATGTTTTAACACAGAGGAGTGTAATCTCCGTCTTGAGGACGAGATAAAAAGTCTTGCCGCACTGGCACTAAACGGTGCTATCGAGATGCTACATGTTTCCGGTTTTGCTAACCACCATCTCCCCACACTACCTATTGCGGTTATAATGGATGAAATAAGATTATTGACTGTCGAGCTTATGAATCTACTGGGTTATACCCCGCCCCAATCTTATGTTATGCCCGTAGTAAATCCTGTAAGTCCTGTTGTGGGGGTTGATATCTTCTGCCTTATTATGCGCGTAAATGGAATCGAGCTGTTCGAAAATGTGAGATATATAAGCGAGGTGGCCAGACAGCCCCACATACAGTATGGCAGTTCCTCCGAGACAGATAATTCGGTGCTTTTGCTGCGGGGACAAAGGATTCCTATTCTTAAGTTTAATAAAAAAGCAGAAGTCACGTCCGAGCATGAATATTTTGTCATTGTTAACACCGATTACTGCGGTGAAGACGGCAGTTATGCTCTTCCTGTAGACACATTACCGGAGCTATTCCGTTCCAAGGTAGGAATGAGCACCTCCTACAGCGGTGATTTTACCTCTTCATTCTACCGCGAATGCTGGAACTGCGAGGAGGGCAGACAGATGCTGTTCTGTGATTATAGGAAGATAATTCCTTAATAAACTGTAAAACCGTACTGTAAAAAGTACGGTTTTTATTTCTAAATCTATTGACAATAATATACCAATATGATATCATTATAGTATCATATTAAGGAGGAGCAGATCATGATAAAAGAATCATTCCATGAAGAGAAAAGGTTAAATCCAGCCAGCGGATTTCCTGTTCTCATTATTACCATACTGCTGGCGATAGCTGCACTTGTACTGTTCATTATGTCTATTATATGGCTGGACGACGGATACAGCCTTGCCGCTCTTTTAAGTGTCATTCTAACGAGTGCGTATATGTTTATTGTTTTCCCTTTAATACTAGGCGGACTTAAGGCTATCAACCCCAACGAGGCAGCTGTGTTTGTGCTGTTTGGCAAGTACTACGGTACAATAGCAAAACCCGGATATTTTTTCATCAATCCCTTCTGCACACAATTTAACCCTACTGCACAACCCAAGCTAACAGCAACATTAGGCTCCCAAGGCATTCAAGCTGTCCCCTCAGGGCTTCCCGCGAACAAGAGGGTATCCCTAAAAGCTAATACCCTCAATAATGAAAAGCAAAAGGTCAATGACCGCGAGGGTAATCCCATCGAGATAGGTGTCGTTGTTATCTGGCGGGTGGTCAATGCCACGAAAGCAGTCTTTGACGTGGACAACTACAAGACATACATCTCTACACAGTGTGATGCATCCATAAGGCAGGTTGCACGTCAGTACCCCTATGATATTTCGGAGGACGGGGATGAGAAGTCCCTGCGCGGCAGTGCATCCGAGGTTGCGGGTGAGCTAAAACGCGAGCTGCAAAACCGCGTGGATTTTGCCGGAATCGAGATAATTGAAGCGCGTATCTCCCATCTTGCGTATGCACCGGAGATTGCCGCTGCTATGCTACAGCGTCAGCAGGCTTCGGCTATTATTGCGGCAAGACAAAAGATAGTAGAGGGTGCGGTCGGTATGGTTGAAATGGCTCTTGGCAAGCTGTCCGAGAACGATATAGTTACTCTTGACGAAGAGAGAAAGGCGGCTATGGTATCCAATCTCTTGGTCGTGTTGTGCGGCAACAAGGATGCACAGCCGATAGTCAACAGCGGCAGTATCTACTGACATGGCTGAAAAAAACGAGAAAAAGCAACTGCTTCTTCGATTATCCCCTGCTCTATGGAGCGATATAAACGCATGGGCAGATGACGAGTTCCGCTCAATCAACGGTCAGATAGAGTATATACTCTCGGAAGCTGTAAAAAAGCGCAAGGGCAAATCACAGAACACTGAATAACCATACCTAAAAAGGACGATGACACCGGTAACACAGTGTCTCGTCCTTTTGTTATGAAAACTAGAAATTCTCTGCCATACTGACAGCCAGACGTTCCCATTCAATAAGGTTCATGGGGTTTTGCCCGACAGTGGAGATATCCTTTAGAATCAGCTCACACTGCGTACCGTTTCGCTTGCAGGCGGCCAGCACCCTTGACAGTTCCTCTCTGACAGGTGCGGGGTCGAAGCTTTTACCCGCCACAAATGCGGGATTGGGTTTATAGCTAAATACATATTCCTTACCGATGACATCCGCTGCTCTGTCTGCGTCCGCCCATGGGGTGATGGAAATCTTTCGCAGATTCTTAAACTTTCTCAGAACATCTATCTGATTGTCCAAGGGTTCACAGCAGCCGTAGTATACAAGCCCGCAGTCACCGTATATCCGCATGGCGTAGTCTATGTCAAACTCCTCACGCGTTGCGGGTGAGACGGTCGAGAATATCTGCGCCATCCCGCGTCCCCACACGTCCTTTTTACGTACATGTTTACCGTCAAAGTCGGCGGAGGGAAGCTCGTATGCCGGTGCTGGGGTGCAGTGAATATAGAGCGGATAGGGTTCTAGCACTCCCAGCTGTTCGTACTGGTCAATAGTGGATACCGCCATATCGGTAAATATGCTGACCATCTTGTGCATGAAATCCGGTCTGTCATATAAATCCATGAGCATGTTTTCCACGCCGTGATAACGAGGGATATTGTCCCAGATAGCACTGTATATGCTAGTTCCGGTAAGGCGCGGAGCTAATATGTCCCCGAACAGCTCTCCGATAAAGTTATATTTTTTATCTGTAGCCGCCTTATCCAATGTTATCTGCGGAAGCTTTAAGGCTGCCAGTGCATCCTCGTCCGGCAGTTGGTCGAGATATTCATGCGCAACAATACCGGAGCCCGACACGGCTGTATCGAGAATATGCTCCTTTACCGAAACGCCAATGTCTGTACTGTCAAGCTTATGGTAGACCGGGTAGTAATCGGGTAGAACCATGTGACCTTGCAGATGCTTCCACTTAAATATCATGGTTCGCAGATACGATTCAATGCCGCGAAGAGAGCTGTCCTTACATGTGAGCGTCAGCTCATCATTGAGGTTCATCTCTCCCCAAGGAATTTCATCAATATGAACCACAGGGGTGACACCCATCAAACCGTTTGATTTTTTATACAGTTCTATACGCTGTGCGTTCACCGGTAGTGCTGAAAGCTCCTTGTACTGCCTTGCCAGTTCTCTTATAAGCTCCCTGTCTGACATAATCCTACCCCCGCTATGCTCTTTTTGTAAGTGTGCTGATTGCCTCCCAGATGCCGTTAATATAAGTAGCTCCCAGTGCCCTGTCATACAGACCATAGCCGGGTCTGCCGGTCTCCCCCCAGATCATACGTCCGTGGTCTGGTCGGATATATCCGTCAAAACCACCGCGGTAGGCAGCTGACAGCACCTGTACAATGTCCAGACTGCCGCAACCGGAAAGGTGGGCTGTCTCCTCAAAGCTTCTGCCGTCCTCCAAAAGCTTTACATTCCTAAGGTGCAGAAAATGCACCCTGCCCGCCTTAGAGTACTTATATAGCATGGACGGAATATCGTTAAAGTCCGCACAACCCAGTGAGCCTGTACAGAATGTCAGACCGTTGTGCTCGTCATCATACAGCTTCAAAAAACGGTCAAGATTCTTCTCACATGTTATAATCCGCGGCAGACCGAATATCGGATATGGCGGATCATCGGGATGTATAGCCATCTTCACCCCGCACCTTTTTGCTTCGGGGATGACAGCCGAGAGAAAATAGCAGAGATTTTCCCAAAGCTTTTCCTCGTCCACCTTTTCATACGCTTCAAACAAGCGGTTGAGATCCTCCCGCTTGTAGGAGCTGTCCCATCCGGGCAGACTGAGCTCTGTATTCTTTGGATCGATACCCTTTATCTGATCGATATAATAAACAAGTGCCGTCGAACCGTCAGGGAGAGCCTTATCAAGCTGTGTCCGTGTCCAGTCGAAAACCGGCATAAAGTTATAGCATATGACCTTGACTCCCGCTTTTGCTAGTGCCCTTATATTCTTTATGTAGTTTTCGATATAGTAGTCACGTCTGCCGGTTCCCAGCTTTATGTCCTCGTGAACAGGCACACTCTCCACAACCTCAAATTCAAGACCATTAGAAGAGGCCGCATGTTTCAGCGAGCCAATACGCTCACTGCCCCATTCCTCGCCCACCGGTACATCATAGACCGCACTTACTATTCCGCTCATACCCGGTATCTGCCGGATATATTGCAGGCTGACAGGATCACCTGCGCCGTACCATCTAAATGTCATCTTCATAATACATCCCCCTCAAAGCAGAAGCGTACCGCGTTATTATAGCTTATATCCTGCATAAGCTCCTTAATAATATCCTCTTCCGCCGCATACTCGCCGCTGTCGATAAACTCGGCAAAAACTCCCGACAGCAGTCTCCTAAAGAAATCGTGGCGGCAGTAGGACGTAAACGAGCGCGAATCGGTGAGCATTCCGATAAAGTACGGTAGCAGTCCGTAGACAGCGGCAGTTTTCAGTTGATTTTTTATTCCGCTTACATGGTCATTGTGCCACCATGCACTGCCCATCTGAAGCTTTGATTTTATCCCCTCCCCGGTAAACGAACCGGCTATAGAAGCTAAAACCGGGTTGTCCTTTTCGTTTAAACTAAATAGAATGGTCTTGGGAAGGGCATTGTCCTGTTCGCATGCGTCCAAAAACTCGGATATGGTATCGGCAATCTGGAAATCGTTCATGATATCAAATCCGGTATTGGGTCCTAGCTTTGTTAACATCTGCTTATTAATACTGCGTCTTGCTCCCATATGAAGCTGCATTGTTATCCCCAGACGCTTGTATTCCTTTGCCAATAGCCTTAGCACGCTGTACCTAAAGCTTACCGCTTCGTCTGCCGACAGCTTCTCTTGGCGAAGTATGCGGTTAAATATACGGTCGGCGCTCTTTACCGACAGCTCCTTAAAGCCCATGACGTCAAGTCCATGGTCACTAAGAGTGCATCCGCAAGCGGCAAAGAACTCCAGTCTATTGATTAACGCTTTCATGTATGTATCAAAGCTGAATATGCTCACACCCGACACCTCGGACAGCGTATTCATATAGTCATAGAAATCGGGAGCTAACGGGTCCAGTGCCCTGTCCGGACGGAATGCGGGATACACCTTAAAGAATATCTCGCGTTTATTTATCAATGTATGATATTCAAGGCTGTCTATGGGGTCATCGGTGGTACAGATATACTTAACATTAGATTGCTTTATAACCGAAACCGGTGACATGTGACCGTTCTTTATGGCTTTATTGCAAGCTTCATATATCTCTTTAGCGTTGCGCTCGGTCAGCACCTCGTCTATATCAAAGTATCGTTTTAGCTCCATGGCCGTCCATAGATACAGAGGGCTTCCAGCTAAACGTGCGTTTACCTTTGCCCATTCATAAAACCGCTCGTAATCTCCGCCGTTTCCCGAAACAAGGTGCTCGGGTACGCCCGCAATACGCATGGCGCGCCACTTATAGTGATCCCCGCCCAGCCAAAGCTTTGTTATACTCGTAAACTCATTGTCCTCATATATAAGTTTAGGGTCAAGATGACAGTGAAAATCGCATATGGGCATGTCCTTAGCATATGAATATAGCCTTTTTGCTGTATCGCTCCCGATGAGAAAGTTATCATAGTCAAACCTCATGCTCTAGTCCTCCTTTTTAATTTCGGGTGTTAACCCTATATCTGCTGTTCAAGCGCCGTCTGCGCCTTTTTCTGGCTCGTGCTTTATTTATCGAGCGGATTATTATAAGTAAGAGTAACAAGGAACCCAGCACAGCACCAATAATGACATGCAAAGGCGATTCCTCTTGCTCCTCATTGGTATTTTCCTCGACTTGCGGAGTAGCTTGTTCCTGCCGGAAAATCTGTGCTGTCAACGGAAGCTCTGCTAAATCGGTATAGCTGCTATCCCCTCTGCCCGGCTTCTTTCGGACTATCACCTTTGCCTGCCCTCCCTTTAGCTCGTAGATAAGCTCAAGGTCTTCTCTTTTCATGTCCATGTGGAGCAGCAGGCTTATTCCGTTTTGGGCCGTAAGGTCTGCCGTTGCGGGCTTTTTATCCTCGTCTATGTAGTAGTAATCCTTTTTAGACAGCTCTTCGGCGGTATATTCTATTTTTTCAAACTCGTCAAAGCCGTAATCGAGAAGCGTAATAATATCCTTGTACTTATCATTTACTGCGTCCGACTTTAACACCACCGCTATAAGTGTCCTGCCGTCTATACGTGCGGCAGTCACCATTGTATTGCCCGCGTCCTCCGTCCAGCCGTTTTTTGAAGCTATAATACCGTCGTATTTATATGAGCCGGTTTGTAGTGCGTTGTTACTCCAGAATCTTCTGGTGTCCGGCTGACGGTTGGTGGGCGGCACCTCGTATGTAATGGCGTTGAATATGTTCAAAAACGTCTCGTTCTTAACCGCTTCCCTCATAATGACTGCCATATCGTAAGCAGAGGTGTAATGCTTTTCGTCAGGCAGACCGTGGGCATTAGCAAAGTTGCTGTTTTTTGCCCCTGCCTTTTTGGCTCGTTCGTTCATCATGACGGCAAACTGCTCCATACTGCCGCCGATAAGCTCTGCTATACCGTTTGCGGCATCGTTTGCAGATTCTATGGCGAGCGCATACATGGCTTGCTCCAATGTAATCTGCTCGTCTACATCAAGGGCTATATGGGAGGTGTTCCTCCCCACAGAAAAAACAGCATCATACGACATGGTTATCGTGTCACTGAGCTTTCCATTTTCCAACGCCACAAGCCCCGTCAGTATCTTGGTGATACTGGCGGGGTACATGCGGGTGTGCATATATTTGTCAAATAGAATCTGTCCCGTATCCGCATCCATAAGTACTGCGCACTGTGATAATATTGCCGCCTTCAAGGCAGACGGAGAGGTCAGTGCGTATGCATGAACCGGAGCTGTAAGCGCTGTTACCGCAAAAATAATAAGCAACATAAGCTTCATATAAGCGGCTTTTAGCTGCCTTACCCTTTCAGGCAACAGGAGAACACCCCTTTCTCTTCTTATATACTCATTGCTTTTTCTATGAAGTACTTATATGTCTCATATTCCACCGTTTTGGGGATGGAATGGTCAGAGTGTAAAAAGAAATTATTAGTCTTTTTCATCTCGGGAATCTTGGACAAAAGCTCACGGTCTATGACTTCCTTGTCATTTGAATACAAAGCACGCACATCAATACCGCCCATAAACGATATCTTGTCACCGTACATCCGGTTGAGCTTCAGTAAATCCATACCTGCCTTGACCTCAATAACCTGTAAGCAGTCCATTCCAGCCTCGATAAGCCCCGGTACAAACGCCTCAACAAATCCGCAGGAATGCACAATAACCGGCATATTCTTGGACTTTGCATAATCAAAGCACTTTTTGTGTGACGGGAAGATAAACTCTTTATACATATCGGGGGACATAAACGGTGCTCCCTTGAAGCCCATGTCCTCATAATACCAAATACCATCCGGACAGCCCTCCTTATCAAAGAGCATCTCCTGTAAGCCCAGAGTGAGCTTTGCATATGTATCACACATGTCCTTGACCCAATCGGGGTCTTCAATCATAGCCATTAGAAAGTTCATATGACCGGTTACAGGGTGAATACATTCAAAAACCTGTACTCCGCACCATAAAAAGAATCTCCCCGCCTCTGCCGCAGCTTGTTTGGCATTTCTGTACGCCTCAAAGTTTATACGGCGCTCGCTTGGAACGAGAAGCGGTTTTATACGCTCCTCCCATATTTCGCGGCCATCTATCAGAAAGTCTATATGTTCGGGTGTTGTGTCGTGGTGCTTGTGGCGCTTTAAGACGGCGTAGTTTCCGTCCCTCATTGTTATGGTGTCCTCGGTCTCTGCTACTATCTCCGGTTTATAGTCCATATCGGCTACAAAGGAGAATGGACCGCACATGGTCATATCATAACCAAAATGATCATCCAGACTCTCGTTTTCCTTGATGTGCCCTTTCTCTATCCAATCCTTGCGGGTGTCTCCCCAGAAATGCTCGTACAATCCTATTCTATCGGTTGGCTTGCGTTCAAGAATCCTTTGTGTGCGTTCACGACCGTTCATTAAAGTTACCCCCAATTAAAATTTGAATCCCAGCGGCATAGGTGCAGGACGTGTGCATGTAGAGTTCATCTTATAATAAGTCTGCGTCTCGGCAGATTCATGCATAGCGCACATAATCTCCAAAACATGGCAGGCAAGCTTACCGGAGGCGCGGTTATCCCCGCCGTTTCTTATGCATGTTGCCATGTCAGCCAGAGCCAATCCTCTGCTGTTCTCATAATACTCATGCGTCAGCGGTATCTCGGTAAATTCATTAGCCAGATAGTTTCGGTACATTACAGGTCCGCCAAAGCAGTTGGGATCGGGTACAATAAGTGTACCACGGCTTCCGTAAACCTCAATACGCGGCAGGGACGAGCTCCACACGTCAAAGGTTGTGATAATCGTACCAATGGCACCCGAATCAAACGTCATAGTCCCTGCTACATATGTCGGAACCTCAACATCAATAGTCTTTCCGTACTTTTTCTCGCTTGTTATCGTGCGCTTGGGGAAGGTTATGTTTGTCATACCTGCTACAGTCTTAACACCGCCCAGCATGGCAACCATAGCTGTGAGATAGTAAGGACCCATATCGAACATCGGGCCGCCGCCAAACTGATAGTAAAACTCCGGATCGGGATGCCAGCTCTCATGTCCGTGGCACATCATAAAGGCGGTAGCACCCACAGGATCGCCTATAAAGCCGTCATTAATGAGCTTGATACAGGTCTGGATGCCCGAACCCAGAAATGTATCCGGTGCTCCTCCCAGATAAAGCCCCTTGGCCGCCGCCAGCTCCACCAATTCCTTACCCTGCTCGAAGTTCAGCGAAAGGGGCTTCTCGACATGCACACTCTTGCCGCTTTCAAGCGCCTTTTTGCATATCCAGTAGTGATCCTTGGGTGTTGTTATGTTGAGAATCAGCTCAATCTCGTCGCACTCGCACATCTGCTCAAACGTCATTATGTTGGGGATGTTGTATGTGCTCTTTGCATTCTTCACACGCTCGTCAATAAGGTCTGCCACAGCGTATACATTGATTACGCGAGAGAATGTGCCGGTTAGGTTTGTAAGATATATTCCGCTTATGTTTCCGCAGCCGACAATACCTACATTTACTCTTTTCATAGAAATCCTCCTAAATATAAGCTTCCTCTTTATTTCTTAATACATCTTTGCCTTATTCTCAAATCTATCGGTTGTAAGCCCATTAGCCTTTGCAAACGCCTTACCCTCTGCCGCCCAGAGCATACCGCGCTTCATGAGTACCTGAGCATTGGGGGAGTTATCAAACACATCGTCATGATGACCCAGCGAGTTATAGAATACACGTCCTAGCCCCCAATACTTTGTCCACACTACAGGCATATCAAAGGGCTTGTTTGAGATATGATAGTAGTTAACATTGGGGAAACGCGTTGTAGCCAGTACCTCTATCGCAGGATCGACATGCAGATAGTAATGTTCTGATTTTACAGAGAAATCTGAAAGACCCTCGGTTAAGGGGCTGGAACCGTGGCAGATGTTAACCATGTATTCTACACCGTCTCCGCCGGGATGGCTGACCCACTGTCCGCCTGTTATAAACTGCCACTCGGTGTTCTCTCTAAACGAATCGCACATGCCACCGTGGCATCCCGCTAAACCAACACCCGCTCCCACAGCTTTTGCAATGTTTGTTGTATGCTCGCCCGACAACTTCCCGCCTGTCCAGCACGCTACGATAAGGTCAAGATCCATCAAAAAATCGAGATCATCAAATTTATCGTGATTATCTACGCGTGTGACCGAGAAGCTCTCCTCCTCCAATAAGCCCTTAAATCTTTCCGAAACCAGCTCGGGTTCGTGCCCATCCCAGCCGCCGTAGAAAATCAACGCCTTTTTTCCCATCTAAGGTCCTCCGCAATCTTCATTTATTAATATAAAGCATACCACTCAACGCTTGTCACCGACAAAGAACAGTGCTATTGTGCCGGGCCCCGAGTGTGCGCCTATTACCGGTCCTACATAGTTAATAAGAAATGCCTCGATGAGAAAACGCTCCTCAATAAGCTCCTTTACCAGTGTGGCATCCTCAATACAATCCCCATGGCTTATAAACACCACATCATTCTTATTGCTGCCCATCTGCTCCGCCATATTGTCAACAAGTGTGACCAGGGACTGCTTCCGCCCCCTAATCTTTGCAATAGGAACAAGCCTGCCCTCATCGTCCACATGCAGAATAGGCTTAACACTTAGCATCGTACCGAATATTGCCGAGGCTCTTGATACACGTCCGCCCCTGTGCAGATGAAACAGATTGTCCACCGTAAACAGATGACAAATCTTCAGCTTTAGCTCTTCAATATATGATACCGCTTCGTCCAGCGACATACCCTTGTTTGCGGCTTCTATGGCATAGTGAACC
Organism: uncultured Oscillospiraceae bacterium; assembly: GCA_964433745.1. Lineage (GTDB taxonomy): Bacteria > Bacillota > Clostridia > Oscillospirales > Ruminococcaceae > CAYSTR01. Next base: position 13,640 of record CAYSTR010000012.1, read on the forward strand.
AATAAGCCCTGACCTAAGGATGCGCATTTTGAATCGATTACGACAATCTTCTTGTCCTTTGACTTGCTGTTTAGCTCGTCCGCAGCTATGACCATACTCGAATATGTGCCGGAAAGCGCGGAGGAAAAAGCAATGTGAAGCACATCATTACCGGTTGCCATCAGCTTCTCGAAAAATTTAGCCGCAGCATCGGGATTTATCTGGGAGGTAACAGGCATCTCCCCTCCCCTTACACTTTCGTAAAACTCTTTTGGGTCGATAACCGATTTGTCACCATCATATGTCACGCCTGCCAAGGTAACAGAAAGGTTTATCAGATTAATATCGTTCTCCTTGATAAGATATTCCGGGAGATCACAGGATGAATCGGTGGATAGTATAAACTTTCGCATATGCTCACCTCGATGTTTGGATTTATTTACCTTTTTAGCATTGCCCTCATTATACTTCAAAATGATAATAATTACAAGACGGTTTTCAAAATTTTTCATAAAATTTTACAAGAGATAAATCAGTAAAAGCTAATAAAAAAGAGAAGCTCCTAACATGATATGGTATAATGTGTTTAGTAAAAACCATTAACCATAAAAAGCAGGGCTTCTCATAATATTATATATTATTCCGCAAGCTATTAGAATAAATGGGGAGATAAAGTAAAGGGACGACGGCTGACTGTGTTTTTACTCAATACTTTTGAGCAGTAAAATAAGCTCTTGTTTTGTAATGGTATTGCTTGTAAAGGAGTATTGCTGCCACTCATATACCCTGTCCTCACGGTGCGCTTTATCTAAAAGATTGCCCTGCGGACGGTCTTTTTCTCCAAATGCAAGCGAATCAATGGTATTTATTTTGGGTATCTTCTTCCAAGCATATATTTGATTAAAGCCATCATCCGATACGAATACTACGCTATTGTAGCCATCTATTTCAAGCTTTTCAATGATGGAGTTTCCGCCGCTTCCATAGACTTGTGAATCCGTCCATGCAAGATGAGAAGAGAATGTGAGCTCATCTCCGGTGGGTGACACAAGCCTTAAATACATCGAATCTATATACCTTTCATATCCCTCCGGCATCGAGAACAGCTGTTCATTCTTCCACTCCCCAAAATAGCTGTAAAGCAGTTTTGCATCCTTGAGCTGCTCTTTTTTGTTATAAAACTGCGTACAGTTTTCGAGAACCGTGTAATCGTCTGTAATAGCCGTCGGCCAGCTTATGGGAGCTTCAGCGTTTTGGGCAAGCTGACGGCTGTATATAAGATCAAGCCGGTCATCCGGTCGGGCACCGCCAATAAGCCAACACATAGCCGCGCCGTCATCTGATTTGTACCCGAACAGTGACATCTCACCGGGCCCCGCTTCCCTGTTAGGGGTACTGTCGGGATAGTTTGTGATTATCATTTCTCCCGCATCGCTTCCCGGTTTTTCCGGTGACATAGCGGCGAATCCATCACCTACAATTATCGGCTGCCCAAAATACCCCTGCTGAAACTCTCCGTTAACAAAAACCTTCCAGTCAAATATTCTGGCAGCACCTAAAAGCACGAGTGACGACAGTGCAATCAACGCCGCCGCTAGCAGAATGGTTCTTTTCAGCGGAATCGGTTTTTTATCCATCTCTATTTTATCAAATGTCAGCTGCTTGACACGCTCTAAATCAATATCCATTTTGAATACCTCCTATTCGCATTTTCATGCCCTTACGTCCGCGGGCTAACCTGCTCATTATAGTTGACTTATTAATCTGCATAAGCTTTGATATTTCGCCTGTCGACTGTTCGAGATAGTAGTATCTGATAAATATCTCTTTATCCTCTTTGTTTAACGTATTAATAAGCGATAATACCATCCGTGTCTCTTCAGACCTCTCCATAACATCCGACGGTGTAAGATCATCGGAAGCCATATCAAAGTCATCGGGAAGCGGTTCGACAAACTTTAGTTTTTTTAGTCGTTTACGCCCAATATTTCGCGAAACTACGGCAATATACCCTTTAATATTTCCGCTCGCTGAAAGTTCATTTCGTTTTTTCCACAGAGTAAAAAATACATCCGACGTAATCTCCTCTAAATCCTCTTTGGATAATCCGGAACCTAAAAAGCTTTGTAAAATCTTAGCCACATAACTTCCGTATTGGTCTATGAGTGCGGCAAACGCTTCGGTACTGCCCTCTTTTAACGATATGGGGTATTTATCATCCAATATCTGCACCTCCTTGTATCTATATATACCTCTGTTTTCTTTAGTTGATTGCATATATTCATAAATAATTAAAAGGCAGCTTTAATCTAAGCCGCCTTTTTGCTTATAAAAATAAATATCTAACGCATATTTCTCAAGATAGAGAGGCGGTTGGATTCGTCTATATAGCCCTCTAGATTTTCACGGTAGATTAGCTCAATTTTGGTGTGCAACTCTTGTGCTCCGGGAATCTGCCTGTCGGTTAAAAGGTTAAACAGGAGCTTAGTGGTATAATACCCCTGCGCAGAGGGCTCTTGCGCGATAATAAAATCAATTATCCCCGCTTTTAAAAGCTCCTGTACACGCGGAGACAAATCATACCCAACAAGCTTAACCTTACCGTCCATCTTCATATCAATAAGCGCCTGCGATACCTGCTCTGCAATTGAGAAGCTGACAAAGATACCCGATACATTGGGGTATTTACGTAAAAACTCTATTGTACCATCATATGCATTTGAGCCGTCACGCCTTAGATGTGATACAAGTATGACATCGACAAAGGGGCTTTGCCTCATGTGCTCCGTAAAACCCAGTACACGCTGGGATATTGCAAGCACCGGGTCGGAGAAAGAAAAGCAGCCCACAAGACCCTTTCTCCCCAGCGTATTGGCCAAAAGGTCTGCCGCCAAACGACCTTCTTGAATATAATCACTGCCTATATAGCACAAGCGGTTTTTTGAGGGCAGATCGGAGTTGAATATAAGGATGGGAAAACCCTGT
>CAYSTR010000013.1:0-15932 GCA_964433745.1 uncultured Oscillospiraceae bacterium
GTTCAGCCACCTTCATTGTTTTTTTGGGCACGGTAGGAGAGGTGCATCCGGGTAAAAGCAATACAATTACGAGGATAAGTGTTAACAAATATTTCATGGCGTTGTCCTTTCAAATGTATAAGCCTATATAATATGCTTTTGAACAAAGCAAAGTGTATCCTGCTCTTTATAGGATATGGTTTTATCGTTCACATCAACTTCCACTTCTCCAACCCCATCGTCAAAATATGAATAATGAACATTGTCGCAATCCCCAAAGATTTTTAATGTGATAGTAGAAAAATCCGTATTCTTAACATTTCTTCCCGGCATGCACATTGGTATTACCGAGCCGTTTTTTATGTACAATGGGATTTGACTAAGCTCTGCCTTTGTGTCTAACCATCGTCCTCCCTCATGCCAACACCCCGTATGCATCTCATACCAGCGGCCGGCGGGCAGATATACGCTCCTTGTGTCCTCCGATGTTAAAATAGGTGCTACCATAATGCTATCCCCGAACATGAATTGGTCAGATATATCCACTGTATTTTTATCCTCTTGAAAATCCAGTACAAGTGGGCGCATGAAGGGGACACAGTGCTTGACACAGAATTATGCGCACGAGTAGATATAAGGTATCAGCTGGTATCTTAACTTTAATATCCCCTTGATTATGTCCTCAACTTCCCTGCCAAAGCGAAACGGTTCTCTGTCGCCGACACCGTGTAATCTGACATGGCTCATAAAGCTACCCAACAAAAACCAGCGTATATACAGCCTAGTGTTTTGTACATTGTCTCCGAAACCGGCTATATCTTGACTCCAAAAAGAAAAGCCACTCATCATAAAGGACAACCCGCCGTTTAGTTGGGGTGGCATCTGCTCATAGTACCCCGAATTATCCCCTCCCCAGTGCACCGGATAGCGCTGACTTCCGGCGTATGCCGCTCTGGCCCAGACAAAAGGCTGCTTGTGATATTCGCTTGTAACATCAAATATCAACTTGTTATATATAAAGGGATAAAGATTATGCATACTGCGTCCGTTTTGTTCATTATCATAATTTGCATTAGCCGGGGCGCCCTCGCCAAAATCTGTTTTTATTGCATCGACGCCCATTTCAAACAATAACCTAAATTTTTCTATCCACCACAAGACTGTATCGGGATTGGTTAAATCCAGCACCCCATAAGTCATGCCATATTGGGATTTCCAAAGAGAAGGATTGCCGTCCGCGTTTTTAGGGAAATATCCCTTTTCAAGCGCTTCATTAAATAATATGCTTCGGTCATCGAGATAGGGCATCTGCCAAAGAGAAATATGTACCCCCTCATCATGCAAAAACTGTATCATGGCTTTGGGATCGGGAAAATTCGTTTTCCCAAACTGTAAATCGCATACCCAGTCCTGCTCGAACCAATGTGTGTCCAGATGAAGCACATCAAAGGGGATGCCATGCACCTTCATTTGACCGGCAACAGAGAGGGCTTCCTTTTGTGAACGATAGCTGAATTTACTAAGCCAGAAGCCAAATGACCATTTTGGAGGTAAAACGGGCTTACCGGTTAGAAGGCAATAGTTTGCAATAACCTCCTTCATGCTGTCCCCTAGAATGATGAAATAATCAAGAAAATCGTTTTCCACCGCAAGCTGGGTTTTTATGTTGGAGAGGTTGCCTACCCAGAAGGTCATGGGGGCACTGTCATTTACAAAGATACCGTAGTTATTGGAGCTGACAAAAAAGGGAACGGGCTTATACTGCCGCTGTGTTACAGGCCCTAATGCATCCTCACACCAAATATCTATAGTTTGATATTTTTTATCAAGTCCGGTAAAATGTTCTCCAAAGCCATAGATGTGTTCGTTTGCGTCTAAATCGAAGGATTCCACACATACCGACTTGTCTGACAATACGGGAAGATAAGCATATTCATAACAGTCTGCGGATGGGTTTAACCTTATAACCTGATTGCCATAGGATACTGTCCCCAGTGAAAATACGTCAAGCGGCTTAAAGCTGTTATATTCACCTTTTGAAGAAGCGTATTTCTTCTTTCCGTTTTTATCGAAGATTGTTAATGAAAATGGCTTTTTGTCTATGACTACGGTGTGATCCTGCAAGTGAACCGTAACAGTGTCATCGGTATCGCTGGTTTTTACCGAAATACCATCAACATTCATTGCAAGCATTTCGGTATTATTTATCGGAATATCCCCCGATAGTGCATACCGTACTCGGATTATCTCTTGGGATACAAAAGATATATTCACTTTCTTAGGTGAGGTGTTAGCCATCTGTTCAGACGAGGCAAACATCCCTTCCCCAGAGCCATGTCCTTGTTTTATAAGATTATCCCCGAAGCACCCCATTGTAATAGAACAAGGTTTTATCTCTACACCCTCTACCCGGTTTACGCCTGTGTACAGGCTGCCGGGATTTTCCACTAGTCTTGTATACATTTCTATTCTCCTACCACTATATATTGAGGTTTTTTTTCGGCAGTAACCTCCATGCGTTTACCGTCAGGCAGGGTGACCGTCACCTGACCAATATCTCCGTCAGATTTCACCGCCAAAATATGCGTTTCATTTTCACCGCCGAACAGATATGCAACCGCTCCCGCCGGTTCGCATTTACACGGGTATACTCCCGATTCAAAAACCTGCTGATATTCTCTCCACAAATCATCTGCATAGGAGCCGGCAGCACCATTGATTAAATCATCCTTTGAGCTTCCTATCTGTGTGTAGATATAGGGGCATAAATAGCGTGTGAAGATGTAGTACTCACTCGGAACACGATTAACCAACAGCTCCCTATCTTCAGGGGGAGTTGACCAAATAGATGAATAACCGTATCCGTGTGATTCGTCCAGATATACGCTGCGAGAATCCAGAACCAATTCCCCCATAACACAGCAATCGGGCTTTAGTGTCTTTGCTTTGGTGCGGATATAGGCTATAAGCTCTACTATATCGGCACCATAACTGTAGGTGTTCGGGTGATTATGACTAGTGTCATAACACAATGCCGGGGGCGTTGCTCCGCATATTTGGTCAAGAAATACTCCGTCTGCATCCATATCAATAAGTATATACTTTAGCACCTCGTCCCAGTAGTCTCGTATTTCGGGTGCAGAGGGGCAAAACAGATACATTGGTAAAAGGTCGTTGTATACCGGGAGCCCGTCTTGATTATGCACAAACAATTCCGGATGATTAAGAAAGACATCCGTTTCATCCCCTGCTGCAATAGCATTGGTGTAGAGATATGTCCTGAACCCTCTTTGGTGGATATAATCAACAATTCTTTTTGCCGTTTCGTGTGCGGCTGTATAGTCACCACAGAGGGAATCGAACATATAAAGCCCCTGTAACCTCGTTAGATTCTCCCACCAACCAAATTGATAAAACAACGGACGATAGCCTTCTTGTTCGCCCTTTTGTATTGCCTTGTCAATCTCATCCTTTACAGATTCATAGGTGCGAACCGTGTTGCGTTCGCTGAACATCCATATACCGGCGGCTTTTTCCGGCGGATTAAAGGGGGACAGGCAATGTCCTGCCCTTGATTGCGTGAAGCGCTCATTGTCCATCCAAAGCGGCTTGGGGTTCTGCTTGACAAAGGTTCTATGAATATATGCACGATACGGTTCAAATGCCTTCGCCCAGTTATCACCGAAGCAGATAAACATAGTAGGTAGCTGCAGTGAGGAATGTGCTTTGATAGTGAGCTTTTCTAGTGTTATTCGCATGTGGCCCTCGCGTCCGCCGGAGCAGTTGCGAAGGGTGGTGATGAGCTGCTCTTTATTGTATAACCCCGCAGCAACCGCCTGATTGGCAGACGCAGAGGCATTCATGCAAAAGGAGGCTCGTCCCGGATATGTATTACAGGTCGCCCAACGAATCCTGTCCATCACCCCGCCAAATGTGGGATCAAACACCCGTACGTCATCATCGTCCATGACATAAAGCACATAAGGATAAGAAAATTTCAAATCTATCGCTTGTTCAGTTTCATTCTTTATTAGAACGTCCAGCTCCCAATGACTTTGACCTGCCTTTGATAGAACAGCACTGACGTTAAGCTCGTTACTGTTGCACACAAAGCTATAGTTATCCCCTTTCTTATCTACCTGTAGCGGACAATTCTTACCGCCGTATAAAATAGCCCCGGATTGCAGCCACATGGAAATCGTATCCTCAGATAATGGTATGCGTTTTAACATAATAACTACTCCTTTAATCGAATTTTATCGAAATTAAAATATATTAAAAAACTAGTTGACAAATTCATTATTCATAGTATAATAGGATTATCATAAATAGTCAATAGCAAATTACAAATTTTTACAACACTATTATATAACATTACCTAATGATTGCAATTTTACATAGAATATTGTCAGTAATATCGTTCGATGGTTTCGACAGTTAATTTGCATTAGCAAATTACTATACATTAACAATGGAGGAGTATAAAATGAAGATTAAACAGGTATTAAGCGTGATCCTTTCCATGATCATGGCAATTTCAATGACGGCATGTTCAGGAAGCACGGCATCATCAGAAGCATCATCAAAGCAAAGTTCACAAGCGGCTCAATCGAACACACAAAGCACTGAAGCCCCTAAGGAAAAAATCATATTCACATGGATGTTAGCCACCCAGCAGGGCATACCATTTACCGACACAAAAGCATATGAGGCAATTGCCAATGCAGTAAATGTTGATTTTGAGCTGACCGAGCTGCCCCCAGATCAACACATGGAACAGACAAAGCTAAAGTTGGCGTCTGGAAATGTGCCGGATTTGATCACATTTGTCGACGCCCCCATAGCCAATCAATACGGACCGGAGGGTGCATTCCTTGAGATCAGTAAGTACTTAGACAATATTCCTAATCTCCGGCAAAAGCTTGATGAAAATGCCGCTGCGAAGTACAACGCATATACATTGGATAACAAGCTGTATATGACACCCGCTATCTTTTCGGCTCCGACTCCCATCTACGATTATTCGTTTAACAGAGCGGCGTTTGAAGCTGCGGGCGTAACGGATCTATCCTCTTGGGATAAGGTTTACGAGGGTCTTAAGACTATGAAGCAGAAGGATCCGCAAAACTACCCGTTAGGTTTCCGTAATAACGGTTACTGGGGTGTAATGGATCTCATGATTATGAGCTTTACTGAATGTAAGGCTAACAGTAATGTTGTTGGTTATAATGTAGATACTGATTCCTACGCACCATCTATTGCTGTAGACGGATATAAGGAAGCGGTTGAATTCTTTGCTAAGCTCTACACGGAAAATCTGGTAGATCCCGAATACACCTCTATGGATGAAGCTATGCTAAAAGACAAGGTGCGTGACGGAAAGATTGTCATGATGGCCGACTTTATCGGTGGTTGGTCAGGCATTAAGAGCCTTAATGATTATGTGAACAACGTTCTTGAGCCGCTCCCCACCCCACAGGCAGCGGGAAAGAAACAGGTAATCGGTTATGCTCCCAGCAAAATCAGCTCAAGAGGCACCTGTATCAGTGCGGCACTTGAGGGCGACCAGAAAAAGCTTGACAGAATGCTTGAGCTGATAAACTACTTATATTCTGAGGAATTCTTCAATGTACTGTGGTTCAATCCTGACGTAGCAGAGCAAACCGCCGACGGATACAAGTATAAAGATGTGGTATATGACACCGCAAGCCCGGACTTTGCTCGTATGAAGGACACATATTTCCCATGGTCGATGATGAACATTCAGGATAAGAACGATGAGCGTCCCGCTGTAGGCAGCCCCTACGAGAAATATCTCAGCGAATATCTGAAGAAGAGAACGGAATTATATGTCAATAGTCCTGTAGTGCCCTTTGATGTCTCCCAGCAGGAGCGTCTTAATACCCTAACAAGCCAGGTAAGCGACCGCTTTAATGCAACTATCTTCGATTTCCTAGAGGGTAAAAAGGGTATGGATCAATGGGATGCCTTTGTGACTGAAATTCTCTCCGCCGGAGCTGAGGAGATCGCACAAATATACAACGATCAGTATAAAAAGCTTAAAGGTTAGTACACCCATTAGTAGTATCAGATTATATAGAGGGATGCCGATTATTTTGCTTAACCGGCATCCTCTCTCCTATTTGAGTTATTTTAATAATTGAGGTGTTGTAAGTGGCTACAAACATTGCAAAGCGAGAACAGACGGAACAAAGGAAAAACATCAAACGAGATCTAAGGGAATCCATACCGCTTTATATTATGCTCATCCTGCCTATAGCTTTTTACATTATATTTGCATATGGGCCAATGGGCGGGCTTATTATAGCTTTTAAGAAATACTCCCTTTGGAAGGGTGTTGCCCAAAGCCCTTGGGCCAGTAGCTTTGGGTTTGATCATTTTATTAAGTTTCTTTCTGACGACTATTTTTGGAAAGTCTTAAAGAACACGTTCGTATTAGGCTTTTCCAATACCATAGTAAATTTTACTGCCCCGATTGTGCTTGCATTACTAATCAATGAACTAAGACCCACAAAATATAAAAAGATATCACAAACCGTCACATATCTGCCATATTTTGTTTCTTCGGTTGCACTAGTGGGTATCGTAGTGTCCATGCTCTCTCCATCCACAGGGGTAATTAACAATATAATCAAAGCTATGGGTGGAAAGCCCATCAACTTTATTGTAGAAGCCGGTTATTTTGTGCCTATCTATGTATTGACTAATATGTGGAAGGGATTAGGCTGGGGAACAATTATCTACATAGCCTCTATGACGAACGTAAATCCCGAGCTGTACGAAGCGGCGGATATAGAAGGAGCCGGTAGATTTCGCAAAATGTGGCATATTACACTCCCAGCTATCAAACCTACTATTGCAATCCTTCTGATTATGAGTATGCCCGGTATTCTCAATGCAGATTTTGAGACGGTGTTGCTACTGCAGCGTCCGCAAACGCTCAATGTCTCTGATGTTGTCGCTACATACAGCTATCGCCGGGGTCTTTTGGGCACAGAATTTGATTACGGCACGGCTATGGGTTTATTCTTTTCAATCATCAATATTTCTATTATATTTGTTTCAAATCAAATAAGTAAAAAGCTTGCGGAGATAAGTATTTGGTAGTTGTTTTTCTTGTCACGGTATATTTTTTTGTGCTATAATATATTAAAGGGGTGCCAAGATGAAAAGCGCTAAAGTTAAGATAAAGAAGGATTATGTCTATATTCTGATTTTTATTTTAATTGGTATATTGGCAATTATCATGATCTATCCTTTTATCTTTATTCTTTCTGTATCACTATCCAACTATAAATATGCTTCGCAGGTTACGTTTTATCCAATCGGTTTAAATTTTGAAGCATATGAATATGTGTTTAAGCTGAAAAACATTCAATTCGGGTATTTGAATACGCTATACTACACATCGGTAGGGTTGTTTATAAACATGTTCATGACCATTATGTGTGCGTATGCCCTGTCTAAAAAGAAGCTCGTGGGAAGAAAGTATCTAAACATTATGGTGCTCATAACGATGTACTTCGGCGGAGGGCTTATTCCTTCCTATCTGCTGGTGACAAACACCCTTAAGCTGACAAACACCATATGGGCGCTTGTCCTGCCGGGTGCCATCGGTACATGGAACATGATCGTACTTAGGACATATTTTACGACAAGCATACCCACGGAAATTGAAGAAAGCTGCCGCATCGACGGAGCGGGCGAGTGGTATATGCTTTTTAAGATATATCTGCCGCTTTCCGTACCCATTCTGGTCACGGTAGGACTATTTTATTTTGTTGGACTATGGAATTCGTGGTTCCCAGCTTCCTTGTATCTCGACAGCGCAAAGGATTGGCCGATTCAGCTTGTTTTAAGAAACGCTATGGCTACCTCCGGCGGCTCATTGATGACTGGCAATGCGGCTAATACTGTCGTAAAGGGGCAGCTCGGAAAAACCGGCTCTATTGATGTAAATTCAATCAATAACGCATTAACTCTAGCGGTTGCCTTACCCATAATTATGATCTATCCGTTCTGTCAAAAATACTTTATTAAGGGCATTATGCTAGGTTCATTAAAAGGTTAAGAGGGGAATAAAGTTGGCAACAATTAAAGACGTAGCTTCAGCAGCCGGGGTTTCGGTAAGTACAGTCTCCTATGCTTTTAACGGGAAGCGCCCAATAAGTGAGGAAGCAAAGAAAAGAATTCTAAAGATCGCCGAGGAGCTTAACTACTCCGGCGGACAAGGGTTATACGAGAGAAAGGCTAAGCTTATTGGCTTGTTTGGTCTAAACATAGACGCTATGGGTTATAACACATATGTGAACCAAATATTGATGGGGATTTTATCGGTTTTACAGAAAACGGGCTATCGTGTCGTCTTTCTTCCGGAGGGTTCAAGGGAGGATAAGATGAAAAGCACTGACAACTCGCTACCCTTACATGGGGCTATTGTAATTGAGCCAAAACGCGATGAGGATTATTACGGTTATTTTAAGGAGCAAAAAATTCCATTCGTATTGATTGGCAGACCAGGTAACAATGCGGTACATGTAAACTATGTTGATGTAGATAATGTATCCTTGGGATACCGTTCGGTAAAATACTTTCTTGACAGAAAACAAAACAACATACTTTTTATTAACGGTCCTAAAAATCTGACCGTTTGTGAGGATAGAGAAAAAGGGTACAGGCTGGCCTTTGAGGAAATGGGGATTACTGAAGATTTCTCCCGGGTAATCAACACCGATATGTCCATTCAAGAAACCTTTGAAGTTGTAACTAGGTTGTATGAAAAAGAGAAGCCTTTTAGCGCAATTATTGGTTTTAGTGAGCTGCAGGTTATCGGTGCTCTCAATGCTTTGATTATGTGCGGATATTCATGTCCTAAAGATGTATCTTTATTTTGTTGCAGTGAGACATTTATTTCTACTAATATAAACCCGCCTATTACGGGGATGGACTCCTGCGCTTCCAACATTGGGGTTCAAGCAGCAAATCTTATGTTAAAGCTTATACGCAAAGAGCTCATTACTGCCTCGCATATTAGTTTGCCGGCTATTTTGAATGAACGATCTAGCGTACTCTAATATATTTACAGGAAAGTAAGTGTGTATGATGATGTTTAAAGATTCATGCGTAACTAATCTATCTGAAAACACCTGCGTAGAACAATCCACCACAATACCAAACCAGATTTTCCCCGTGTACGTTGGCACAGGTCGTACTGTCATGTCTATTGACGGCTCTGGTTTACAGGGTCTTGGGCATGGTGTAGAAAGAGCCTTTGGCAGTATGCCCGGCGCGGGTGAACAATACATAGTATCTCATGGTATGATGTCGGATATAATTACACCCGATAATGTACATCCATATGGTTATTTGGTATGGAGTATGGAATCAGGCGGCGCAGAAGGCAGTGTTACTGCGGATAACCTTGTTCAACGTGGTAGCCTATGGAAACGCAGAAGCTATATTGATCTAGGATGGGTTGTTACCTCGATGGTAATAGATGCAAATACCTGTCTGGAACTTTCTGTGACAGCACCTTTTGGTGAAAATTTGTTTATTATAGGTGTGCGTGCAAAGGAATATGACCGAAGCGGTCAGAGAAAGAGAATGCAGAGAAAGGTCACCTTTACTATATCACTAAACATGTCCACCAGAGATAGAAAGCCGACCTTTCAATCGGCTACCTTTGACCATCAAACGGTTGAAGCCAGTTACAATGGTGTAGAGAATTACCGGTTTTGTGTAACAGCTTATTCTAGTACGGGAAACACATCGTTTGAAAATGGGCAGCTCTCTGTTCATATACCACTTACAATAACGGACGACTGGTGTGAGGCCTCTGCCGTTTTCAGCTTTAATGAAGAAAAACACACAACCAATATTTCTGAACTAATTAAACAGAATAAAGAAACACGGCAGACGAGCTATGGCAATATTACAAAACTGTCAGGGCTTACCACAGTTCAGAGTTATTTGTATAATAATACCGTAAATCTTTTATTTTCCTGTTTTGAGCCTTCCATGGGATATCCGATAGGCTCACCATTTTATTTTCCATGGTGTTGGCGCTGCTCAACGTTTTGGGATTCAACCTTCGTAATGGACGGACTTATGCGATTAGGATGTAAATCAATAGCCGACCGTTTTATAGAGTTTCTATATAATAGTATGCGTAGCGATGGGAAACCCTTTTCATGGATGTTTGCATATAACGGCATGAGTACTGTGGAGGATGAAAGAGATATTGCCCCGTTAGTTATGTGCGCTCACGCTATGACCGCAATTCGCCATTATGAATACTTTCTCGATGAAGCGTTCCTGCTTAAATTCGGACTACCCATAATTAAACGCGTGAGCTTATTTGCCGCTGAAAATATGTTCTCTAAGAATGAAGCAGGTAAATGGATCCTTTCCACACAGGTGAGTAACGACGTAGTAGACGAACAAGCGGTCGAGATAAACCAAACGTTCACATTGGTATGGTACCTGTCTATAATGAAAAAGTGCACCAAATACATAAATCAATTCGAGGATACACCCTGCGAAATTCTAGAGGAAATCATATCTAACTACTATATCGAGCAGGATGAAAACGAATACCACCATAGTAAGGGAATAAAGGCATCTGAACATTCCTGTGCATCGTGGGTTCCCTTTTTACTATTCCCTACAGAGGGGCTGCCTTTTATCGACCGTGAATTAATGAGAAAAACAAGGGTGAGATATAGCTGGGAAGAGCTATACCGTGATTTCCAAGGGTGTTTCCAGCCATGGACAGAATTTATTCAAGCTGTTTCTGACCTTAGAAGAGAAGATAATAACGAAGCCTATCGCTTATTTGAGCTTGGGGTTTCACATACATATGGCCCTGGATATTTCAGCGAGGTAGGACCCATGCAGCAAACCGTGGGATTACCCCCGTATGTCAGTGCTTGCGGTTCTTACTTGAATTATCTGACTTCTCTCTATATCGGCACCGACCTTTGGGATGGCTCTCTCAATGTATTTACAGGGCTGCCCGATAAATTAGAGGGGCAATCATTTTCCTGTGAGGGACTAATCTGTTGCAAAGGGATTCGTGCCGATGCTTCTATAGATAATCTAAGGCTGCGTGTAACTCTGCAAGCTCCACAAGATAATGAGATTACTCTTAGTTTGAGATTACCGTGGGCTTTGGAGCTATCAGATATTATTGTCTTGTGCGGCGGCTTACCTGTTGATTTTAGTATAGTGGATCGTCGCAAGCGAATTATTAAGCTCTCAGTTAATGTATCGAACACTATAAGCGTGATAGAGATTATGTAGATGAAATGGAGTATAACATTATATGGAACACACAATATACTATTTTTCCGGTACACATTGGGACAGGGAATGGTACCAGACCTTCCAAGGATTTCGGCTAAAGCTTATTGATGTGATGGATCATCTTATAGATTTTCTCGAAATTCATGATGATATAGTCTTTCATTTGGATGGTCAAACGATTATACTAGATGACTATCTGGAAGTCTGCGCACACAATAAGGAGCGGTTGGAGCGGTTAATTAAGGGGGAGAAGATTCTTATCGGGCCATGGTACTGTATGCCGGATGAAAACCTAGTATCAGGCGAAGCTTTAATCCGCAATCTACAAAAGGGGATTAACAAATGCGAAGCATGGGGTGCTAAGCCATGGGGTGTAGGATATATCTGCGATATTTTCGGTCATACAGCACAAATGCCACAAATCTTTAATGGGTTTGGTATAACGTTTGGTGTATTGGGGCGCGGCACCAACCAGAGTACAACACAGGCAGTTTTTCACTGGGATGCGCCAGACAAGAGCCGATTAACGATGCTTAAACTGCCGGATAAAAGTGGGTATGGCTCCTTTGCAATGGATGTATGCGGACAGGTGCAAAAGCATAGCATAAAAGACTTCACCACCGACGAGTTCAAACAGACCCTTAAAGAGTATGTTGACAGTGAGTGTAAACGTTATCCGGTAAATATGGTGGTAGTTTGGGACGCCATGGATCATGAACCCATCCATAATAATATCCCGGAATATATCGCAGTAATACATGAGCTGTACCCTAACAGTAAGGTTCATACGGGTAACCTTGTTCATGCGTTTGAAAACATTATGAAGCACCAGGATAATATAATGGCACGCTCAGGCGAATTAATTGAACCAGCAGAAGGAGAGGGCTTGTTTCTACATCTGCTTATCAACACACTATCCAGTAGACATAGCATTAAACAGCGCAATGATAGCTGTCAAGCACTGCTAGAAAAGGTGCTTGAGCCTTTGGATGTTTACTTTTTTAGTAAGGGAATAACGAATAATCAAAATATTCTTGAAATTGCTTGGAATAATCTGCTGATGAACCATCCCCACGACTCTATCTGCGGCTGTTCGGTGGATAGAGTACATGACGAGATGGGTTATCGTTTTTCACAGGTTGAAAGCATTACTGAAGCTGTCATAGAGCAAAACATAGAGAAGCTCACCGGTGGGGTATACGTTATTGATGACACAAGCAAAACTGTGGTTATCTTAAATCCTTTGCCCTTTTCTTTCAGCATCTATGTAGAGGTAAAACTGCCCTTTGCAAAAGACTATCCTAAATGGCAAGAGCCCTTCGGTTATCAAGCAATATGTGCTTTTAGGTTGTATGATACGTCCGGCAATGAACTTCTTTATACAATAACGAATATTGAGTGCGATTATAATCTTCGTCTTGTCAGTGAAGCTGTTACTTACGTAGATATGTATACCATTAGGTTGCCGATTTTATTTAACGGTTTAGGAAGCGTTAAAATACTCGTAGAAAGCTCAAGCACCCCGGTTCGGGACTTTTCAAAAACAGTTCTTGCGGACGGTTCGCTTGAAAATGAGTTAATCAAGGTTAGCTTCGATAAGGATGGAAAGATTGATCTTTATGATAAAAAAAGCGGGCGAACATACCCGGGGTTAATGGGAATAACGGACAGCGGGGAGATAGGGGACGGCTGGAATAGTGTTGCGCCTGTTGCCTCTTCTGTTTACATGGGCGGTCGGCTGATCGATTTCCGCGTACTTCATAATTCCGGCTTAATGGGGTCGGTGTCGGTTAAAAAAGAGCTTATGCTGCCGGAAAAGATGGAATACTCTCAAAATGGTATCCACCGTTCCAGACAGTTAAAAGCCGCCCAATGTGAGTTTATCTATACACTTTTTCAAAATGAGCGTACTCTTCATGTAGAGCTTCATATTGATAACTGTGTCAAGGATCATGTAATGAGACTGCACATCCCCACGGGTATCACTACAGACAGTTATGAGGTAAACGCACCCTTTACGTTCATATCCAGAGAAACCGGCATTAATCCTTTAACCAAGAATTGGAAGGAAAGTGACAAGCTTGAAAAGCCAAACGCCGGAATACTTATAAAGCGCGATAAGGATAATACAGGAATTGCGCTTATTTCAGAGGGCGGCATCCACGAAGGCGGCGCAGACAACGACAGTCTTAGCTCTTTATATGTCACATTACTGCGAGGCTTTTCAAAAACCCTGACCACAAACGGGGAAGAAGGCGGCCAAGAGCTTTTTGAGCATACCTATAGCTTTGCAGTTATACCGCTAGATGCCGAGGTAGGAAATACGGAGCTTCAGAATAAGCAATCTATCATGCAGACATCCTTTGACACCTTCGTTACAACAGAATTTGAACAGGATACTCTGTTTAACGTTAAGGGGGCAGTATGCTATAGTGCCATGAAACGAAATTTAAACGGAATTATACTACGGCTTTTTAATCCTTCAGATAAGGATGAAACGTTCGCTGTAGAGTTTAAGGATGAGTATAAAGCTGTTTATGAATGTGACCTTACAGAAACCCCGCTGACGTCAATAAACTATACCGGAAATACAGTTACGCAAACCTTAGCAAGGCAAAAAATAAAGACTTTACTATTTGAGTTTGATGCTGGGAGGATCTAATATGGATTTTCACAAGCGTGCTAAAGAGCTTGTCGCACAAATGACCTATGCTGAAAAAATGGCACAAATGCTATACGATGCTCCTGCTATACCACGATTAGGGATACCGGCCTATAACTGGTGGAACGAATGCTTGCATGGAGTAGGGCGCTCCGGATATGCCACGGTATTTCCTGTAGCGATTGGTATGGCTGCTAGCTTCAATACCGAAAAAATGTTTGAGGTAGCCACAGCAATCTCAGACGAAGGGCGCGCTAAATATAACGAATATAAAAAAGCAGGCGAAACAAAAGCTTATCAAGGTATCACATTTTGGTCTCCCAACATAAATATCTTTAGAGACCCGCGGTGGGGTAGGGGACATGAGACCTACGGAGAGGACCCCTATTTAACAGGAGAGATGGCCGTTGCCTTTGTAAAAGGGATACAGGGAAATGGGAAATACCGAAAAGCTGACGCTACCTTAAAGCACTTTGTTGCACATAGCGGCCCGGAAGCAGAAAGGCACAGCTTTAATGCCATTGTATCTGAAAAAGATTTACATGAAACATATTTATGGGCATTTAAATATTGCATAGAACACGCAGACCCTTCTGCTGTAATGGGTGCATATACATGCACAAACGGCGAGCCTACCTGCGCATCCGAAACGTATGTAAAGGGTAAATTGTTTGGCGAGATAGGATTTAAGGGCTACTTTGTATCCGATTGCGGTGCCATATGTGACATTAATCTCGGTCACCACATAACAGAGAACGAAGCGGAAAGTGCGGCTCTGGCAGTCAACAACGGATGTCACCTAAATTGCGGCGATGCTTATAAATGGTTGAAAACGGCCGCTGCGCTTGATTTAATAACCGAGGAAACGGTAACAGAGGCAGTTGAAAAGTTATTTGCAACTCGGTTTCGGCTTGGAATGTTTGATAACGATTGCGAATATGATAATATTCCCATATCGGTTGTAGAATGTGAAGAACACACTTTGTTAAACCGTCAAATGGCTCAAGAAAGCATTGTGCTTCTGAAGAATGACGGTATTCTGCCGCTCTGCCCATTGAAAAATATTGCCGTACTAGGACCTAACGCAGATGATCTTTCGGTGCTTCTGGGTAATTATAACGGTATTCCATCGGTGTATGCAACACCGCTTAACGGTATAAGAAGTCAAGCACAAGGTATCGTAGAATATGTACCGGGCTGTGCAATAGCGGATACACTTTCTAATGAGGAGTCCGAAGCATTGATAAAGCAAGCGGTAGATGCCGCTGCAAAGGCTGATGTAGTTATTATGTGTATGGGTCTCAATCCGTTAATGGAAGGTGAGCAGGGCGATGCGTTTAACTCGGACATGAGCGGAGACAAAATAGATTTAGAGCTTCCGAACAGTCAAAAGCGGCTATTTGAGTCAATTTTAGATCTGGGAAAGGATATTATTTTTGTTAATATGTCCGGCAGTTGTATGAATCTTGTAAGACAGGATGAAACCTGTAATGCTGTTTTACAATGCTTTTATCCGGGGGCACAAGGTGGTAATGCTTTAGCCGATGTTATTTTTGGTAAAGCTTCTCCAAGCGGAAGATTACCGGTCACATTTTACCGCTCGGCTGATGATCTACCCCCATTTGCAGATTATTCTATGGAGAACCGTACGTATAAATTCTTTACTGGAACTCCGTTATATCCATTTGGGCATGGTCTTACATATGGTGAGATTACTGAGAATTGGATTGATGAATATACTGTAGAGCTTTCTAATACTGGGAAACACGATACACTTTATTCTGTGCTAAGATATGAATATATTCCACATAAAAACTTATGTGGATTCCGTAAGATTTTAATTAGAAGAGGTGAGCGATTAATCATATCCTTTGAGTAGCTGTAAGGCTTGAATTTAGTATTCCCGATTATCGTCCTTCCGCTTTATCGCTGATATTTCGAGTTGTAGTTAAGTTTGTTAATATGG
>CAYSTR010000013.1:15942-16234 GCA_964433745.1 uncultured Oscillospiraceae bacterium
ATACTTTGAGCAATGAAACTATAATAAAACGGAACAGGATAGACCCTTATGTCAGAATGGATTGGTCATACCGCTCCTTGAATCACAAATCTATGCCACCACTACACAAAACAGGGACACACATATGTCTCTTCCGCAACCCCTTCAAGAAATCCGTTTGCAGGAACAATTAGCTCCGAATGTTACTCTGTTACTGATGAAGAAGCACTCAAGCTTCTGATGTGGTAAAGAGGAACAGAAAATATAATCGAGGCTTTATGTTTTCGCCTAATTTATCTTACTACGGCAGGCT
>CAYSTR010000014.1:0-15713 GCA_964433745.1 uncultured Oscillospiraceae bacterium
TCTTCTTCCTTAATATTATTACCGGAAATAATAGAACGCCCGTCAATACCTGCGTAGTCTCCGCTTCTCATATAGTACTGTTTGGTTTTGGCTTCAACAAACGCTTTTATCTGCTCATTAGTAACATCCGGATCGGAGAATATCTGATTTGAAGCCATTTCTCCTACCGTAAAGGTGTAGTTATTTATTGCATTCTGTGCTGTCATAGCAGCCAAATTTGCTTCATTGCTAAGAGATTTCAGATAAATCCCCTGTGAAAGGTTAAACATAATAATAGTTGCGATTATTGATATTAATGCAGCTCCTATAAATGAAGAAAGTATTATACTGACGGACACCTTTGTACTGATTCTTTTCATACCCTACCCCTGCTTATGTCAATAATTATTTAAATAAATTTTAGCACATGCTAAAATCACTGTCAATAGCTTCATTATGCTATTCAAGGAATCTATTTCATATCGGCAATGCATCTTGCGATTATGGCAGCCTGTTTACATTCCTTAACATCGTGAACACGCAGAATGTCTGCACCCGCTAAAATGGCAGCAGTATTAGCCGCTATTGTTCCTCCCAGACGGTTTTGCGGCTGTGAGCTGAACCGGTCACCGCAGATATCTGCAATAAAGCTTTTTCTTGATAAACCAACTAAAAACGGTTGTTTAAAGCCCTTTTTTATGTCTCCTAAATGCTTTATGACAGCTATACTCTCATTCCACTTTTTACCAAACCCGATACCCACATCCAGCATGAGCCGGTCATCTAAACCCTCCTCCGCAAACTGCGCAAGAACCCTGTCAAAGTAATCTCTAATACCCTCATAACCTGTGTATGAGGATGCACCCAGATGCGTATGAGTGGCTATATACCCCGCCTTAGTCCGCTTTACTATATCGAACATCCTGTCATTTAGTCTGCTGACATCGTTAATTATATCTGCTCCGTTCTCGATAGCCTTTTTTGCTACATTGGGGTTAAAGGTGTCAACCGATACCGGGATATTTGACTGCTCCTTTACCAGAGCAAGCGCTCTTAGCACACGAGATAGCTCGGTCTGCTCATCCACAGATAAAAAGCCGGGACGTGTAGATACACCGCCGATATCGATAATATCAGCACCCTCCTCAATAAGGGTATAGATACGCTTTTCTATCTCTCTTTCGTTTATGTAGCGTCCGCCGTCATAAAAGCTGTCGGGTGTGACATTCAATATACCCATTATCAGAGGATTATCCGATTCAAGGGTGTAATCTTTAAATTTTATTCTCATAAATCCTCCTCGCTTAGATAACCGCTGTCTGCTAGAGATACAAATTCGTCATTACATATAATTAAGTGGTCTAAAAGATTTGTGTTAATATATTCAAGAGCGGTCCTCACTTGAATAGTTACCTCTAGATCGCTTTTTGACGGCAGCATTAAGCCATTTAGATGATTGTGTGCCATAACGACATATGAAGCACCTGTACCCACCACAAGCTCAATCAACTCTCTTAGATAGATCTCCACTCGGTTAAGACTACCCTCACACAGAAGCTTGCAGTTAATGAGCCTATATTTTCTGTCCAGAAGCAGTACAAACACAGCCTCTCTCGTTCGTCCAATAAATCTGCTGACAACAAAATCCCCTTGCTTATCCGGTGTATCAAGTACATTCCCGCTAACCCTTTTATCGTGAACATAAAGCCGTGCTATATCCGGAATCAGCTTTATTAATGTGGCAGTTATATTGCCAACTCCCTTTACTTTCAGAAGCTCGTCATAGGATGCATCAAACACACCGGAGAAGCTTCCGAACCGGTTTATGAGCGTGTGCGCCAGATTGTTTACATCCTTTCTTGATATAGCAAAGAACAAAAGCAGTTCAAGGGCGTTGTGGGGTGAAAAGCCGTCGATACCCTCTGTTAAAAACCGCTCTCTTAGTCTCTCCCTGTGCATGTCATGTATGCCTTTCACAGCCATACCCCTTTGATGTTTTCCATAATTGTATCATGAATTACTAAAATTTGCAAGAAAAACTGTTGCAACACCCACTTCGGTGAAATCTGCACAGAAAACAGTTGATTTTGTTTAATATATATTATATAATGGTTGCTGTAAACTTATATTATTAATTACGTAGAACCATCATAAAGTGGAGGTGTCAGCATGAAGAGTTACATTCCCGACTATCCCCGCCCGCAGCTGGTACGTGAAGCCTGGGAAAATCTAAACGGTACATGGCGTTTTGCATTTGACGATGACAAGACAGGGCTTAAAAAAGGATATATGGACAATCTGCCGGGTGATAAGACCATTACAGTACCGTTTACCTATGAAACTAAGCTCAGCGGGATTGGCGATGAGACTATGCATGAATGTGTGTGGTACAGCCGTACATTCTCTGTAGACGAAAAAAAGCTGACTGACGGCAGGCTCATGCTGCACTTTGAGGGCTGTGACTACATAACAGATGTGTGGGTCAACGGTATACATATGGGAAGCCATACCGGCGGATATGCACGATTTTCCTTTGATATAAGCCACGCAGCCATCCCGGGAGAAAACACTGTAACTGTAATGGCAAGAGATAGCTTTGATAATCGTCAACCTCGCGGAAAACAAAGGTGGACATCACAAAGCTATGGCTGCTGGTATGTGCAGACTACTGGCATATGGAAACCCGTCTGGCTTGAATACCTACCAGCGCACAGCATCTCCCATATTAAGCTGACACCTAATATACATAAATATGAGATTGATATTGAGTATAGCGTGGACGGAATATCGGACGATTTGACGTTTGAAGCCATTGTAAGCTTTAATGACAGTTTTATCAATAGAATCTCCGTTCCTGTACGTAAAAACGATGAGCTTGTATCAATAAATGTTTACAATACTAATGAATATGAATGGGGTATTCACTCCTGGACACCGGATAACCCCAATCTATATGATTTGGAACTTCGTCTTATTAAAAACGGGCAGGTAATCGACCGTGTTCTTTCCTATTTCGGTATGAGAGAGATACGCATCGACGGCAGTAATATTCTTTTAAACGGTAGACCTCTCTATCAACGGCTTATTCTGGATCAAGGCTACTGGAAAGACAGCCACCTCACCCCGCCGGACGAAGCAGCGCTGGTTCAAGATATCGACAGCATCAAGGCTCTAGGCTATAATGGTCTAAGAAAGCATCAAAAGATTGAGGATGAACGATTTTTATACTGGTGTGATGTAAAGGGGCTTTTAGTATGGAGCGAGATGGCGGCGGCATACCGGTTCAGCAGTGAAGCCGCGCAAAGCTTTATGACCCAGTGGGGTGAGATAGTTATGCAAAACTACAACCACCCCTCTATTATTACCTGGACACCGATAAACGAGTCCTGGGGTGTGCCCGATATAAAAACCAACAGGACTGAACAGCATTTTACCGAGGCTATCTATCATTTTACAAAGAGCCTAGACCCTTACCGCCCTGTAATAGTAAACGACGGATGGGAACACACCATATCGGACATTATTACATTGCATGACTATGTAGAAAAGGGTTCAGAGCTGTTTGAAAGGTATGTAAATCACTGTCAGGATATATTAGATAACAAGCTGTATTTTAACCTTTTTAAATCGGCATTTGCCGGTGAGTTTACCTACAATGGTCAGCCTATAATCATCAGTGAGTTTGGCGGTATAGCCTTTGCAGACAATAATGAGGGCTGGGGTTACGGTAACAAGGTAAACAGTGTAGATGAGTTTATTAAACGATTTGATGATATTACAACAACCGTTAAGCGGTTACCCTACTGCTGCGGATTGTGCTACACGCAAATAACCGATGTACAGCAGGAAATAAACGGACTTATGGATATGGACAGAAGATTCAAGGTTGATCCCAGTATTATTAAAGAGATAAACGAACGGGAGATTGGTGTTGTAAATAGATAATAAACGAAAGTGTATTATCCGCTGTAGAAAGGAAATAAAAAATGCCTAACTTAATGAAAACCATCAAGCAGACAATGATAAAAACCGGCATACCCGATGAAACAATAAATGAGTTTCATTTCATTGAAGCAGGTGCAAAATCAGAAGAGGTCATGGAACTCATTAATCAGATGGACAGTACCCTCTCAAAGGAACAGTGCCTAAATATTATGGAGGAGCAGGGCTGCTGTAAATCTGGTATAGGACCGGCGGCACATCGCGCATTTGGACAGGCACATATAGATAAAACTCTAACAGAAAAGGTGAAGCTACTAAACGAAGCCCAAATGCCGCACAAAGCTCCCTGCCATTTGAACGACGACGGTACGCTTACGGTATATTGGGGGTCTGAGAATCTAAAAAGCAAAAGCTGTCCCTGCGGTTACATAAAAAAACTGCCCGACTCATATGAGGTTCCGCAGACCTTTTGCGGCTGCTGCGGCGGACATATCCGTAATAATTATCAGAAATCACTAGGAGTTAAGCTGCACCTTATTGACATTGTGTCCTCATCGTCCAGCTCCGGCGGTAAAAAGAGGTGTGAATTTTTATTCGAGGTTGTTGACGGTACAAAAAAATGATAACGCATAACATAGACCTGACGCAGATAACACCCCATGGCCAGACTGCACTGGCGGTTAAAGACGGTATACTTAACATGACCGTTAACCATTCTAATCCGCTAAACCATTGTAAACCGGGAATAAGGTGCCTTCATTATGCCGAAATCCCCGGTCTTTTCCGTCTGCCGTTTCGCATTGATATAGCTGTCAATATTGATGTACCTGCATTGTACATCATGCCGGGTGAGGGACATGTCAATTTCGGTGTACATTTTGACAATAGGCGGCTTGATGATATCTGCGAACCCCAAAACAAAATTAACCATTTTGACAGTCATATCATTTTCAATGAATATAACGAGGTATCGCTCATCTATGATTTAAAAGAGATGCAGATACTTATTAACGGTGAGGAACGCTTTTATTCAAATAAAGAAAAGTACATGAAATCTCCTCTATTAAAATCAATGAATGAGGATGGATTCCCGCTTAAAATCTCGTGTACAAAACACACCCATGCAAAAATAAAAAGTATCTGTGTCACCCAATACGATAGCACAGCAAGGATTTTACATACCCGCGACCCATTAGAGGATAAATATGTCATTCCCGCCGAAAAGCCGACTTTTGACAACTGCATATTAGGTTTACCCAAGACGCTCCGCGACAAGGTATCGGATATGGATGAATGGCTCTTATCACTGCGTCCCATGAGGTTTCGCAGACAGGTGGACAAGCGCGGCGAAAAAATCTCGTATGTGGCATCGGAGCAAGGGTTTTCCTATTCCGTCCACATTTCAAAGAACACTCTTTTTCATACACTTCAATGGTATATTCTCACCGGGAGTAAAAAGACATGGGGACAGCGAAAAGCGAATAGAATGGAGGAAACGCTTAATTTTCTGGCACAATCCGACCCCAATTATGCAAATAGGATGTTTAACAAGCTATATGAATGTGTAGGCGGCTATGGCCCCGGTTGTGTGGCAAGGACACCATATACCTTTAGCGGTAAAAAGATAATTGCATGTCATGGCAAGATGGTTTTTAACATGAATATATCGGAGTTTGACGATGCAAAACGGTTTATCAGTGCGGTAAACGAGCTAGAATAAAATCACCCAAAGGTACATATCTAATAAAAAACACACAATGCACATTTTCGGGTGTATTGTGTGTTTTTATTTGTGTTTATTCTTCATCAGAAACTTCATTGTTGACGCTTTTTCTAAATCCTACTGTAGTCATACCAGTTACTGACTTAAAAAGCTTGCAGAAATACCGGTAATCCTCATACCCTATAAGCCCGGATATGTCGTAGGTTTTGAGTGATGTCTCCTGTAATAGCTTCTTTGCTTTTTCTATGCGAAGCTCTGTAATGTAGTTTTTAAAGCTTATCCCGGTCTTTTGTTTAAAATAGGTGCTTATATAACTGGGGTTCATATATGCTAACTCTGCGACGGTCTCAAGCGTTACCTTTTGGTTATAGTTTTGCTCCACATAACGCTTTATTTTATCTATAACAGGGTCTTTTACATGCTTAGGTAAATCCTTGGGTTCTTCTTGCCTCTCATCTAATATACGCCTTACTCTAAGAAAGGTTTTCTCTATATCTGTTTTCTTTGTAGGCTTTAAAAGATAACCCAATGCTCCTAAAGCTATCGCCTGCTGTGCATATGAAAAATCATTAAACCCGCTTAATATAACTGTTTTAATCGAGGGGTATGTGCTCTCTAATTGCTCCATTAGCTGTATTCCGTTCATACCGGGCATCTGGATGTCTAAAAGCACAATATCGGGAAGCGAATCCGGTGCAAGTCCCTCCAGAAGCTTTAATGCGCTCTTACCGTTGGCGGCTTCGCCGATTATCTCAAAGCCCATATCATTCCATGCAAATCCGCCTATGATACCTTTTCTTATAATCATCTCATCTTCCACAATGAGCAGCTTATACATAAAATCCTCCGTATAGTTTCTATTTCTATTATAACAGCTTTTATGTATTTCGTAAAGTATTAATACTCTTTAACCAGAGTTTTTATGTGTTCATATTTTAGAAAAAATAGTCTTATTTTTGGAACTTCTCCATATATTCACTCAAATATTGTTTTTTCACATTTTTTATGATAGACTTATTTCAAAACATTTAAGGTGGATTATATGCTTAAAATAAAAGATGACCATGCAAAGCAGACTGGCAAAAATAAACTCTTCTTTTTTTCAATGATGGCACTCTATACTATAGCCATGGGGTTTTGTGCAGAGGGGTATATCCAGACCTACATTTTAAAGCTGGGAGCAGGCTCGCAAGGTGTAGGAATATACGGTTTTCTGACGCAGATAACCTTCCTCATAGCCTACCTAATGATGACGGCTGTATCTCCGCACATGAAAAATATTCGCCTCAAATATACCGCCAGTGCTGTTGGGCTGTCGGTGTTGCCGTTAGGGCTTCTCCTTTCAGGACTGTTCTCCTCTAATAATTCCATCGCATTCCCTATTATACTCTGCGCGGCTGTCATCTTTGGGTTTGTTACCTCGTTTAAGTCCACTGTCGAATTTAGTCTGCTTCCCTATCTGTTTCAACGGAATCAATACGGAAAAATCTCCTCCGGTGCGGCTATCGCAGGAGGAACTATCACAGCGGTGCTTGCATTCTTTTTGGGACGAAACGTAGAGTCGGAGCCGTTTCCGCTGGGATATATGCGTCTTTTCGCTCTGGCAGTATTATTCTTTATTCTAGCATCTATCTCTGCGGCATGTCTGCGTTTTCTCATACCCAGTGGTGTTGCCGTACAAGACAAGCTCTCCTATAAAGCCATTCTAAAAAAAATAACAACAGCAAAATACATAAATCAGCTCTTCCCTCACCTGCTTCGCGGCATTGGTATGTCCGGTATGTATTTTTTTATGACCGTTGCATTAAAGAACATAACCCTTTCAGACAAGGAACTCATGTTGATGATAATTACCGGCATTGTCGCTAGTATCTGCGGAAACGGTATATTTATGCTGCTGGTTTCACGGATACGATCGGGTATTCTGACCTTTGCCGCAAATGCCGGATGCTCTGTGTGCATGATTATAGTCTGCTTCAACCGTAGTAACATCGCCTTTTTTATATTGTACGGTATATATCTCTGCTTTAATTATATTTCACAAATCAGTATCCCTACAGGTGTGCTGCGCTCAACACCGGACGAGGATCTGCCGCTTATCTCTGCCATGCGTATGTTTGTCGTGAGTGCAGTCTCCTCGCCGCTGGTGCTTCTGTTCGGATATCTATTGAATATAGTTCCGTCCATATTTGTAATGGGATTCTCCGCATTAGCTTTCACAATCTGCGGACTTATCTTCTACCGCCGATTTTCAGACAGCATGTAGATTGTGCTACTCTAAAAAGTGCTCATCCTCCATGAGGGTGTACATCCTAAGGGCGTTAGGCCATGCCACAAACCATTGATTTATACTGCCCTTTTTCCCCATATAATCTCCCGAAAACACCCAATTTGTGTGAAAGGTCGCTTCCCCCTGCGCACCGTAGGGATAGTCTATACCCTTATGAGACATATTCAGTCCGGCGATACACAACATACAATTGTCCCACATTATCTTTGCCATTTTATGCCACATGTCCTCGCCTGTTGCCTTATAGAACCGCTCAAATTCATAGCAGATTATCCCGCCCCACGGGTCAAGATGATGATGCTGTGCGGATACGGAGGTAGCCCCCTTAGTCCGAAATCCCAAGGTCTTAATATCGCTGTCCTTATCATAATCCACATCGTATAGATATGTCCAGCTCAGCAGATAATAAGCGGCACGCCGTGCAATGGAGAGGTAATCCTCCTCGCCGGTCATTTCATATAGTGTGTTTGCCGCACTTAGCAGCGGGCAGCAGGTCTCCTTGTCTACACAACAGGTGTCCAACGCTCCCGCCGTACAGGTAAATTGCTGCAAATCACGCTCGTCATACAAACGAAGCGCCCTAGCCGCCGTATCCCTATACTCCTCTCTGCCAGTAACGACAAACGCTTCGAGAAGCGCAAGACAGATATATGCTCCCACAGTACCCGATTCGTCGGCAATACTGCCGTTAGCATTCCAGACCTTGCCAAATGCATATTCCTCCGAATAATGCGACACAAAAAAATCACAGAGTGATACCCCATAAGAAAGCCATTCCGGCTTAACTATCCCCGCCGATTGTACTTCCTTATATGCCTTTAAAACCTGCCACCCTGCCCAGCCCATGTTACAGGTATCGGTGGTATCTTTTATGGGCAATTTTAAATCATCGGGGAAATGGCTTCCAACTAAACCGCTGGAGAAGCGGTTTTTTCTCACCCAGGTATCAATAACATCTATACCTATGTCAAGATGCTTTGGTGAACCGCCGTGCCGTAGGTTGTCATTAATAAACGCACGTGCATATGTAGCATTTTGACCGCACCAGCCTATCTCATAACCATACCGCGGTACAAGGTGTGTACCGCTTTCGTCGGGATGATACCCGATGGTAAAGAGGGAATGATCGTCTGTGTTTTGTAACAACCAGTCTTTAGCATATGAAAGACCTCGTTCCCACAGCTCGCCGTTAGTAAGTGTGGTTTGTGAGGACAAATCAAGCACCGAGGCCGCATGATTGTAGACATTCATCAATCCAAAATTCTTGCTTTTAGGGCGAGACAATGAGAGATAACATGAGGCGGTGAAGCTCTCGTTCGGTTTTAGTGTTATGCTCCCGGTTATGGCGGGTGAGTATCCGTCCCGATTGGTGTAAGCTACAGGCAGCTCCTGTTCCGGGTACAGGATTCTATGTACGCGTCCATGCTCTGTTTTATAGAGAGAGGATGCAGAATAAAGACTGCTCCTTGAATCGGTATCGGCAAACAATCCCACACAGAGCTTCTCCCCCTCACTTATAGAGGCAGAGGGCAGTCCGCTGCGGGAGTAGGCAAAACACCACGGCTTTCCGTCATGCTTTAAGCCCTTTGGTTCACCTCCGCTGCCGAAACGGTTCTCATTATATAAAACACATGGAATTAACGTAAAGTATGCCGGCTCGGAGACTATCACCTCTGTAAAGAAGACAAAGCTCTCTTCTTTTGAGCTCTTATTTGTGAAGCTTCGAGTTATGCGGTAAAAACCGTCGGATACAGCCTTTACAGTTTGCAAAAGTTGTACTTTTTTATCTTCGTATTCGCTCTCCCATAAATAATCCCTTATATTCTCGCATTTAAGATTAAGCTTCGATTCAGTATAATTTATAGTATAGGCTAAAACCCCTGTTTGCGGTGACAGCATTAATTTTACTGTTTGCATATCCATGACGTTTCCTCCAGTGTCATTATTTTAGTCTTTATTATATCATAAAAAGCTAAAAAAGCAACACAAAATAAAATGGGATTCGGCATCAATACCCGAATCCCATTCTCAATTATAATATCTACTCCAATAAGTCCATATCTAGATACAAATGTCCGTTAGAAGCGATAAAATCCTTTCGCCCCTGCAGATTGTCCCCCAGCAGCAGGTCGAACATTTCTGACGTAGCCGCCGCTTCTGTGGGGGTCACACGAATTAATCGGCGCGTCTCGGGATTCATAGTCGTGAGCCACATCATGTCGGGCTCGTTCTCACCTAAACCCTTGGAGCGCTGCAGCGTGTACTTTTTCCCAGCAAGCTTACCCACTATTTCGCTTTTCTCCTTGTCGGAGTACGCAAAGTACACCTTTTCCTTTGTTGTAATCTCATATAGGGGTGACTCGGCGATGTAGACAAATCCCTTTTCTATAAGCGTCGGGACTAAGCAGTAAAGCATAGTCAGGATGTGTGTGCGGATATGAAATCCATCCACGTCGGCATCGGTGCATATGACGACCTTGTTCCATCTTAATGCATCCAAATCAAACGATGCCAGCTCCTTGTTCGCCTTTGCCGTGACCTCTACGCCGCAGCCCAGCACCTTTATAATATCGGTGATGATATCATTCTGGAAGATTCGTCCAAACTCCGCTTTAAGACAGTTGAGAATCTTTCCCCTCACCGGAATGATAGCTTGAAACTGTGCATCCCGCCCCAGCTTGCAAGCACCCAGAGCCGAATCTCCCTCAACAATGTAAATCTCCCGCTGTGAGACATCCTTAGAACGACAGTCCACAAACTTCTGTACACGGTTTTGAATATCCACACTGCCCGCAAGCTTCTTTTTGAGGTTCTGACGCGTCTTTTCGGCGTTTTCTCGGCTTCTCTTATTGATGAGTACCTGCTCGCCTATCCGTGCGGCATCATCGGGGTTCTCTAAAAAATACACCTCCAGCTGATGCTTTAGAAAGTCGGTCATTGCCTCATAAATGAACTTGTTTGTTATGGACTTCTTGGTCTGGTTCTCGTATGAGGTCTGTGTGGAAAAGGAGGATGATACAAGCACGAGACAGTCCTCAACATCTTGAAACGTAATGCGGGACTCGTCCTTTAGATATCTCCCCGACTGCTTCAGATATCGGTCAATCTGATAGGTAAATGCTACCTTGACTGCCTTTTCCGGCGCTCCCCCATGCGCAAGAAAGCTCGAATTATGATAGTATTCCAGTACACTGGTCTTGTTAGAAAAGCACACTGCCGCCGACAGCTTGACCTTATATTCGGGTTTATCCTCTCTGTCACGTCCGCGCCGCTCGGACTGCCAGTATTGCACCGGGGTGAGTGCTTCTTCACCCGATAGTTCCTTTAAATACTGGATAATACCTTCGGAATAGATAAAATCCTGTATATCAAAGCCTTTTTCGGTCTCTGTCTTTAATGTGAATGTAAGCCCTTTATTGACCACAGCCTGCTTTTTTAACGTATCTACAAAGAAGTCGTGGGGAATGGCTATGTCGGTAAATACCGTAAGATCCGGTCTCCAACGAATCTTCGTGCCTGTCCTTTTTCCGGAATAGGGTTCTCTTTGAAGCCCGCCCACATTCTCGCCGCGCTCAAAACGCAGCTTGAAGCGCTCACCGTCACGCAGAATCTCCGCTTCCATGTACTCGGATGCGTACTGTGTGGCACATAAACCCAGACCGTTCAGCCCCAGTGAATATTCGTAGTTTTCACCGTCTTGGTTTTTATATTTACCGCCAGCATACAGCTCGCAGAATACAAGCTCCCAGTTAAAGCGGTTTTCGCGGGTGTTAAAGTCAACAGGGATGCCGCTTGCAAAATCCTCAACCTCCAGGGAATTGTCCAGATACTGCGTGACGATTATCCTGTCTCCGTAACCCTCTCTGGCTTCATCAATCGAGTTCGATAGAATCTCAAAAAAGGAGTGCTGACACCCCTCCAATCCGTCCGAGCCAAATATAACACCAGGGCGCTTCCTTACTCGGTCAGCACCCTTTAGTTGGGATATGCTTTCGTTTGTATAGCTGCGTGTCTTTTTCATTGTCCCTCTCTTGCTGCGCTTTCAATCGAAAGCAGTTTTTCCTTTAGCGGTAACCCGCCGCGATATCCTGTCAGACTGCCGCCAGAACCGACAATACGGTGACACGGAATGATAATGGGTATAGGATTGCGGTTACAGGCAAGACCCGCAGCTCGCGCACCACGGGGAGAACCCGCCAGTGCCGCTGCGTCCTTGTATGTAAGTGTCCCGCCGTATGGGATATCCCTTAGTACATCCCACACCCTCATGCAAAAGGCTGTACCAGCCGGTTTCAGCGGGATGGTAAATGTCTTAAGCCTACCGTCCAGATACAATAGTATCTGTTTTGCAGCTTCATCTATTAACGCCGTTTTATCCTTTGTATCGCTCTCCGGTATGGTCTCACCGGGCAGATAGATGTGTGTAACAGCCGTTTCGTCTGCTTTTATTCCCACAGAACCGATTTTGGTGTCAAAAATACATATACTCACAAATCTGTCAGAAAGTTTTTTAGCTTATTGAAGAAGCCTGTGCGTTTCTCATAGTTGCTCTGGTCATTTGTGAGCTTGTCAAACTCTTTTAGCGCATCCTTCTGCTTACCTGTGAGATTTTTCGGCACTTCAACTGATACCTTGACATACTGGTCGCCGCGCCCGTGACCATTTACATATGTGACACCCCGCGACTTTAACCTAAATGTCGTACCAGGCTGTATACCCTCCGGCACATTGTACTTAACCTTTCCGTCTATGGTGGGAACGGTTATCTCATCTCCCAGTACCGCCTGTGTGTAGGTGATTGGCACCTCACACCAGATATCGTATCCGTCTCGCTCAAACAGCGGATCGGGACGCACAGAAACAGCCACATTGACGTCACCGGGGCCGCCGCCGTTTGTTCCGGCACTACCCTGCCCGCGAACACGAAACACCTGTCCATCGTCAATACCGGCGGGAATGGTTACCTCGAGCTTCTTGCTGACGCGTACTCGTCCGCCGCCTGCGCATGTAGAACAGGGATTAGTAATAGTCTTACCCTTACCGCCGCATTTAGTACACTGTCTGACGGTCTGCATAACGCCGAGCGGTGTACGCTGGGATATGCGCACCTGTCCTGTTCCGTTACAGTCGGGGCAGGTTTTGGGGGACGAGCCCGCCGCACAGCCCGAACCGGCACAGTCAGTACACTGTTCAAGTCTGCTTACCTCAATCTCCCGCTTACAGCCCTTACACGCTTCTAAAAACGAGAGCGCAATTGTGGTCTGAACATCCGATCCGCGTGCAGGTGCATTGGGGTTACGTGCCGATGTACCTCCGCCGAAACCGAAGTTCGAGAAGATATCCCCAAAAATATCCCCGAAATCCACACCTCCGAAGCCGGCACCACCTGCACCTGCTCCATAGCTAGGATCAACGCCGGCGTGTCCGAACTGGTCATAGCGCCCCTTTTTCTGGGGATCACTCAATACCTCGTACGCTTCGCCGACCTCTTTAAACTTCATTTCGGCTTGTTTATCTCCGGGGTTTAAATCGGGATGGTACTGCTTTGCCATACTGCGATAAGCTTTTTTAATCTCTTCCTCGCTGGCTCCTTTTGACAGTCCCAACACTTCATAATAATCTCTTTTATCCGCCAATGGAGTAAACCTCCTAATAGTTTCTGAGAATCAATTATTGGTTTGTAGTAGTACGGTAAGCCGCCGTTTCCGGCGGCTTATTTTGCTTATCTTTATATTTTATTCCGCATCCTTAAAATCTGCATCCACTACATTATCGGCGGGGGGCTGCTCACCCGGCTCTTGAGGAGCGTTTTGACTGTATACCTTGGAGGATACCTCGTAAAACAGCTTTGTCAGCTCCTCCTGCTTTGCTTTTATATCGTCTGTACTTGTACCTTTAAGCGCTTCCTTTAGAGCGTTGAGCTTTGTATCCAGTGCGGACTTGTCGTCTGCTGTTATCTTATCACCCAAATCTGTTATGGTCTTTTCTGTCTGGTAGACAAGCTGATCTGCGCTGTTTCTTATATCGGTCTCCTCGCGGCGCTTCTTGTCCTCCTCCGCATAACGCTCGGCTTCCTTGACAGCTCTGTCTATCTCGTCCTTGTTCATGTTTGTAGAGGAGGTGATAGTAATCTTCTGTTCCTTGCCTGTTCCCATATCCTTAGCGCTGACGTTGACGATACCGTTAGCATCTATATCAAACGCAACCTCAATCTGGGGTACACCGCGGGGTGCTGCCGGGATACCGTCCAGGTGGAATTTACCCAAGGTCTTGTTATCACGTGCAAATTCGCGCTCACCTTGCAATACATGTACCTCAACCGAGGTCTGTCCGTCTGCGGCTGTAGAGAATATTTGGCTTTTCTTTGTCGGGATTGTAGTGTTTCTTTCGATTAGCTTTGTAAACACACCGCCTAAGGTCTCTAGTCCCAGTGACAGCGGGGTAACATCGAGCAGCAGCAGCCCCTTGACATCGCCGCCCAATACGCCGCCTTGGATAGACGCACCCACAGCTACGCACTCGTCGGGGTTTATACCCTTGAATGCATCCTTGCCTAAAAGTGCCTTAACCGCATCTTGAACAGCCGGAATACGTGTAGACCCACCCACTAAGAGCACCTTGTCTATCTGATTTATGCTAAGACCCGAATCGGAGAGCGCCTGTCTCACAGGACCCATGGTCTTTTCTACCAAATCTGCTGTCAGCTCGTTAAACTTTGCACGGGAGATGGTCATGTCCAGGTGCTTAGGACCTGATGCATCTGCTGTGATAAACGGAAGATTTACTGCACTTGTGGTCATACCGGACAGCTCAATTTTCGCTTTCTCTGCTGCTTCTTTGAGACGCTGCATAGCCATCTTGTCGGAGGACAGGTCAATACCGCTCTCCTTTTTAAACTCTGCTACCATGTGGTTTATAAGACGCTGATCAAAATCGTCACCACCCAGACGGTTGTTACCCGCTGTGGCAAGTACCTCTTGAACACCGTCACCCATCTCAATAATGGAAACGTCAAACGTACCGCCGCCTAAATCATAGACCATAATCTTCTGGTCGTTCTCCTTGTCTATGCCGTACGCTAAAGCTGCCGCTGTGGGCTCGTTTATAATACGCTTTACATCAAGACCGGCAATACGCCCTGCATCCTTAGTTGCCTGTCTCTGCGCATCTGTAAAGTAAGCGGGCACTGTAATAACCGCCTCGGTGACAGTTGTGCCGAGATAAGCCTCCGCATCAGCCTTTAGCTTTTGCAGAATCATAGCAGAAATCTCCTGCGGGGTGTAGTTCTTACCGTC
Organism: uncultured Oscillospiraceae bacterium; assembly: GCA_964433745.1. GTDB lineage: Bacteria > Bacillota > Clostridia > Oscillospirales > Ruminococcaceae > CAYSTR01. Next base: position 15,230 of record CAYSTR010000014.1, read on the forward strand.
GATGTTCACCTTATGGTCTGTACCCATTTCACGCTTGATGGACATAACAGTTCTGTCGGGATTTGTAATAGCCTGTCTTTTAGCAACCTGACCTACCATACGCTCACCGGTTTTGGAAAAGGCAACAACCGACGGCGTAGTTCTTGCTCCCTCGGCATTGGCGATAACAACGGCTTCCGAGCCCTCCATAACTGCAACACAAGAGTTAGTAGTACCTAAATCAATTCCAATAATCTTTCCCATAATAATTCAATTCCTTTCACTATATAAATAAAGTAATTAACAAAATGAAAAATGCGGGTCACATTACTAAATAACCACAAAAATGTAAGTTCGCAAGCAAGGGTGCAGCGTCACGCTGCCTAGTTGGCTACTGTTACCATGGCGTGACGGATTACGCGGTCGCCTAGCGTGTAACCCTTGGCGAGAACGGCTATGACCTCGCTTTGACCGTAGCTGTCGTCCTCTATATGGGAAACGGCAT
>CAYSTR010000015.1:0-15574 GCA_964433745.1 uncultured Oscillospiraceae bacterium
ATTTTTACCTTTGTTTTGTATATTCCTATTTTAACCTAATTTTTAGCAATTTGCAAGGGATATAAAAATATTCACAAAAAATTAAATAGCCCCGATAAAATTTTCGGGGCTATTCTTAGTAATATTACACTATTCTTTTACACACCGCTCCATGCTCTGTGTGAGATTTTTAACCTCGTTTGACAGATACTTTATAACACCGCCCTTTTCCGCAAGCGCTTCTGCCTGCGTCTCCATAAGCGCACATACTAAACGAAGCTTTCCGGCTATCTCGCCGTACTCCCGCACCCCGCCGCTCTCCCGCACGCTCTGTGTGTAGACGATAAAGTCCTGTATGTGCCCGGCTATCTCATTAAACGAGCGTTTCTGCTCATCCGTGAGCCCTCTGCCCAGCTTCTCAAACGACACCTCACCCATGGTATAAAATAGCAAAATATTACCTTGATAAGATATATCGTCAAAATGCTTGGTCGTTCCCCGACCGACTTTCGGCTCTGTTACCGGCAAAACAAGCTCCATGGCACAATCCCTTGCCTCCCGCAGGCTCTCCATAAACCGCGACAGTCCTTTTAGCATATCGCCGTCACCGGGAGCACGCAGAGCGTCTATGTCCGCTGTCATGGCTATTATGTCGGCTCGCAGCATGAGATCGTCCAGTCTCTTCCCTATGTGAGCGTCATACTCCAGTCCCGACAGGTCGTTTACCAGCGCATTCACTTCATCCTTTAGATAGCTGTAGCCGCGAAGACCGGCCGCCGCCTGTTTTCCCGCTTCCAGTGCGCGGCTGACCTGCTCCTGTACCTCGCTTCTCATGTCCTCCAGAATAAGCCCTGCCAGTTCCTGCAGCAGTCCCGCTATGTGCCGTGTTTTTTCTCCCGCTTCCCGTGCCCGATCCTTATACGCTAAAGCCAGCGGATTTAACTGCTCCTTTTGCTCCGGTAACGCTCTTGCAATAAAAAGACCCACATTGAACGCTAGAATGTTCATGTAAAACGCCGCATCCTCAATCTGCTTGATGATACTAATTCGGTGAATAACCGCCGCAAAGCTGTCATCCGCAAGCCCTGTGCCCTCGCACCCTCTCTTTAGACCGTCAGCTATGTCCGCCGCCTTTCTCCCAATCAGCTCAAAAAAGCCGACATAGGGAGACTCAGCCCGCCTTACAGCATCGGCTGCTGTAGCTTTTATGGCAGCAATCAGCTCGTCTATACCCTTTAGTATCTCCTCTGTTCCGTAATCCTTTCGTGCCTGCACCGCATTTCGCTCCTTTACCGTATGTTTTTGGGAGGAGGGGGCAATATTCTTCCTGCGATAATCCTGAGGGGAGTTCCCCATGTGCGCCTTGAATGCGCGGGTGAACCCCTCGTGGGAATTGTAGCCGCACCTAAGAGCAATGTCCAGAACGGTGTCCTTGGTCTCGATTAGCTCCCTGGCAGCCAGCGACATGCGGCGTTTCACGACGTACGCCATTATGCTGTCGCCCATGACCTCGCGGAACATGCGCTCAAAGTGGTACTTTGAGAAGAACACCCCGCCAGCCACCTCTGCCGCCGATATGTGCTCGTTTATGCGCTCCTCGATGAGTGTAAGCGCACGGTCTACCGCATCATTTCCTCTCATGCTCCCCACCTCCTACTACAGTATAGCAAAATGCCGCCGCACCTGTCTTGACCATTCGTGCGGTTAAGGAAGCCCCAAAGGCAGATTCAGCACAATCAGGGACACCCCCGAAAGCATGAGCAGCAGCGTGACAATGCTTCGCAGTATCCTGTCGCTCACCCTTTTAGACAGTACCATCCCGCAGACCAATCCGATAAACATAAACGGCACAAGCCACATCGCCTGTGACAGGACATCCGCCGTAATTATACCGGTAAACGAATAGAGAAGCAGACGAAAAACATTCTCAGCAAAGAACACGGCGCATATATTCGCTTTAAATTCGCTGTTATTCTCGGTAGTCCTGCCCACATACGCCGCCAGAAGAGCACCGATACCAAAAAGTCCCGACAAGATTCCTGAAAAAAGCCCAATTAGCGTGAGCATAACCCGTGAGCCTTTCATCTGCTTTCGGCTTCGTCCGCGAATATACATCTCCACAGCCAGAAAGAGCACGGCAAACCCGAATATTAGCTTAATAAAGCGCACATCCCAAAGCTTTAGTATGAGCGCACCGGGAATTGTGCCCACAATGACAAGCGCGGACAAGGGAAGCCATATCCGCGCCTTAATGTGCCGTCTCTCCTTTATGAAGATGATAATATTAGCCAGAAACCCGACAATCAGCTCCACGGGAGAGATATTTATATTGTTTCTCGTAAACCCCATTATTGTGCTGAATATAAGCGTATTGGCAAACCCGCTCATGCCCTTGACGAGATATGCACACAGTACAGCGATTACTGCTATTATGTCCATTAGCCGCTCCTTTTGCAGATACTAGGTATATATGCACCTCTTAATATATCACAATATGCTTAAATGTCAACAAAAAAAGGACGGTCACAGACCGTCCCCATATCGATTCACCATTAACCTTTAACCATTCACCTTTTTAACCCGCCTGCCGATTAATATGGCAATCACGCCGCCAATCAGCGCCGTAAAGAGCTGCGGAACAGAGAATGCGGCGGACAGAGCGGCAATCTGCTTCTCGGGCAGCCCCGGAATGAGCGGCAGGGTGACCTTGACGATGAGAAAATACAAGGTCAAAAATTTGAGCACCGCTCCGATAACGACGCCTATTCCGTCCATGAGAAGTCTTGTTTGCCCCTCCCGGTACAGCTTCTCGCCGATAAGCCACACAGCCGCCACTATGACAACATTTCCCAGTGCTACCACCGGCAGAATGTGCGGAAGAGCAGGACCTATCCCCATAAAAAATGCGAGCAAAGGGGAGACCGCCGCAACGGTTACGGCACTCCACAGCCCGCAGGTAATGACCGACATGACGAGAATAAGGTTAACCAGCGAGCCGGTGACCCATTGTCCCAGTGAGCGCGTGAAGAACTGAACGGCAATGAGCAGCGCCAGAAAGATGGCGGTTCGTGTAATGAACATAAGTGCGGAATTTTTTTTCATAAATGAAGCCCCCTTGACTAATTATATATATAGTATATAATAATATTATGTAATATTCGGTTGCCTAGGCAACCAATTATCAGAAAATTTTAAATCAATGAATAGCGAAGCATCATGGAAGCACGCTACTTCATTAATTATTTTATGTTCGATTGGAGCGTAGTCATAAATATGGAAAATATTCGTTGTCCGCTGTTTAACGGAATCGCAGAGCTTGACAGTATGATAAAGACGTTAAATGGCAGTGAGCGCACCTATGAGCCTGAACAGATTGTGCTGACAGCGGGGACAAGGGTGGAAAAAGTAGGCATACTCATGTCGGGCGGGATGCTTGCCTATCGCGAGATGATAGACGGCGAGGCACAGCTCATCACGGTCATAGCCCCGGGCGGTGTGTTCGGGGAGGCTTTGGCGGCTTCAAAAAGAGAAAGCCCGGTGACTGTTATCGCCGCCGAGCGAAGCCGCGTTTTGTATTTTGAGTTCGAGCGGCTGTTTACTGCACTGTCGGGCGATAATCAGGTAAAGCTTCTCAAAAATCTTTTGGAAATGCTTTCTAACGAGTTTTTCTTTCTGCACGACAAGCTCCGTTACATGAGCATACACCCCATTCGCGACAGGATAGCCACATATCTATCGGACTGCTCCCACGGAAGCGAAACGGTGAGCATCCCCCTTGACCGCCGCAGAATGGGTGAGTTTCTCGACATAAACAGAACGGCGCTGTCACGGGAGCTGTCACGCATGAAGGATGACGGTCTTATCGACTATAAAAAGAACAATTTCACTCTTCATGTTAAAGACGAGAATATTTAATAAGCAGAGTGAAATAATAACATCGTAAGATAACTTTACAAAATGAACCAATACGGAGGAAATATAAATGTCTCATAATCACAATCATACAGGCATGAGCATGGCCAAGGTGATGGCAATAGGCGTTGTAGTGGGTGCTGCTGGTTGCATGGTAGGACAGAGCATGATGAACACAAGAAAGAGCCGCTTCAAAAAGACAGCCGGTAAGGCTCTTCGCACTATGGAGGATATCGTGGAGAACGTATCCCAATACTTCTAAAAATAAAAAAATCAAGGGGTCGGATAAAACCGATCCCTTGATTTTAAATGGGGGCGTTGGGGAAATATATATCGACAGGGAATACCCTTGTTTTATTTAACCGATAGTTTGAAAGGAGCGTCTCTTTAGGCGCAGCTTATCGCTTATCATAGCGATAAACTCACTGTTTGTGGGTTTGCCGCGGTGGCTGTTTATGGTATAGCCGAAATATCCGTTTAGTATGTCCACATTGCCCCTGTCCCACGCGACCTCTATTGCATGGCGTATGGCGCGTTCCACACGGGAGGAGGAGGTCTCGAAGCGTTTAGCAACCTGCGGGTATAGCTGCTTTGTCACTGCGTTGATTATATCAGGATATGTCACGGATAAAACTATGGACTCGCGCAGATAGTGATAACCCTTGATGTGCGCCGGTACACCCAGCTCGTGTATAATCTCGGTGACAATTATTTCCAAATCGTCCGACATGTTTATGGGGGATGAGGCAGGTTTCAGGAAATTCTTGGCAATAACATTTACCATGACATCATAATCAAAGGGCTTGATGAAATAGTAGAGTGCTCCTGCCTTGAGCACCTCCGCCTCCAGCTGCGGATTGTCGCTGGCCGACATTACATAGAACTGCGGGCTCTTGTCCGACATAATCTCGTTTATCTCGTTCATAACGGTTATGGCATCCTTACCCGCCATGAATAGATCCATTATTACCGCATCAGGTCTTGATGTTCTAATTGTGTTTATAACTCTCATGCCATCCTTAGGACAGGTGACTACATGATACCCCATGCTTTTAAGATAGCCCTCAAGCACCACACCGGATTCCTTGCTGTCATCTGCTAAAAGAATCTTGTATACTTTCTCCATTTTTTTATGTCCTCCCGCTATAATGTCATATTCTGTTTTCGTTACCCATATAATACCATATATTGATTAATTATGCAATATGTAGAACCTAGAAGATATAGGTATTTTTATATATATTTATACTAAATAATTTACAACATTCGCGTTTTATAATAGTGTAATTTGTCGAAAATTATCGTGTTTATTCATAAATTATCTGATTGTTTTTTAACATGTCGAAACAAATCGAATTACTATATATAGTGTCAATAATACTATATGTTATAATATTATCGTAAAAAAATAAAGGTGCGCTGACAATCCTTTTTAGGATAGACGGCGCACCCTTAGTTTAAAGCTCCTCTTTTATCCTTTTAATGCAGGTTTCAAGGATGTTCAAACGCGCAAAATGCTTGTCGCCTGTATCTAAAACTATCCACTGTGAATACGAGGTGGATGTTTTTATAAGCATGTCGTCCACCGCTTTTTCGTATTCGTCCCATTTGGCACGGTTTCTATAGTCCTCCTCCGTGATTTTGTAGCGCTTCTCGGGTGTGTTCTCGCGCTCATTAAATCGTCTTAGCTGCTCATCCTTGTCTATCTTTAGGAAAAACTTGACAAGTATTACCCCTGCGTCATGAAGCTGCCGCTCGAACTCGCATATCTCGCCGTACGCCGCCTGCCAGCGCTCCTCCGGACAGAACTGCTCCACCCGCTCGACCAACACCCGCCCATACCAGCTGCGGTCGAACACGGTAATGTGCCCGGTCTTAGGCAGGGCACGCCAGAACCGCCATAGGTAGTGACGGTTTATCTCATACCTGTCGGGGGCACTCACCGGCACAACCTCAAAACCCCGCGGGTCAAGAGCCGAGACCAGCCGCTTAATGCCGCCGCCCTTGCCCGCCGCGTCATACCCCTCGAACACGATAACCAGCGGACGCTTCTTATTATAAAGCCGGTAGTGAAGCTCTCTTAGCTCCTCCTTTAACTCTTTCATGCGCGGGCGGTAGACCGAATCATCCGCAGTCTCGCCCTTTATTATGGCGGCAGCTAAGCCCTTTTCATGAGAAACCGGAGCAGTCAGCTTCGCTTTGCCGTTCGTCAGCCTGCGGTTTATGCCCTCTGCCAGAACGGAATACACCTCATACAGCGCGGCATACCGATTGTCGGCAGCTATGACATGCCATGGCGCATACTGTGTGTCGGTGCGCGTCAGCATGTCGTAGAACCGCTCCTTGAAGCGGTCATAGTGCTTGTTTTGGTATATGTCCGCATCCGAGACGCGAAATCGTGTGTTCTTGTCGGACAGAAGCTCGTCAAAGCGGCGTTTCTGTTCCTTTTTGCCGATATCAAGAAAGAATTTTATAATCAGATAACCGTCATCCGTTAAAGCGCGCTCAAACTCGCCAATCCAGGTATAACGGCGATTTAGCTCCTTTTTGCCTATGTCCTCCTCTAGGGCGTAGACCGAGACCTCCCTATACCAGCTGCGGTCAAAAAGCGCCATAGTGCCGTACATGGGTATGCGCTCCCAGTACCGTTCCGGCAGGGGACGGCGGTATTCCTCCTCTGTCTTAGGGAGAGTGGAATAGACCTTGTAGCCGCGAGGATCAAGGTTTTCTATTATATCCCCGATAAAGCTGCCCTTGCCCGACGCACCATACCCCTCAAACACCACGATAACAGGCAGGTTCGCCTCCCTTATGCGCTGTGATAGCTGTGTCAGCTGTGCCTTTAGCGGCTCTGCCGCTTTTTTGTATTCGTCCTTTTGCATGGGGTGATACCTCCTGTTGATTTATTATACAATATACCCCCTATTAATGCCTACTTGTCCCCGCCTGACGATTTCCTATAGCTCATATAGCTCTCTAAAATAACCACAGCCGCCACCTCGTCAATAATCTCCCGCCGCTTTTTTCCGTGTACATCGGCGTTGTCCAGTAAAGCGTGCGCCGATACGGTGGTGGAGCGTTCATCCCACAATGTCACGGGTACCTTTACGAGTATACGCAACATGTCGGCAAACTGTTCGGATTTTTTTGCCCTGTCGCCCACCGTGCCGTTCATGTTCACAGGGTGACCTACCACCACCATCCCCACATCAAATTCGGTTACGGCGTTTGCCACCTGGGCACACACCTTTTTCATGCTGCTTTCCTTGATTGTCCCCACCGGGGAGGCCAGGCACTCGGTTCTGTCGCACACCGCAAGTCCCGTCCTTGCGTCACCTAAATCTACAGCAATTATTTTCATTATAACACCTCAAGAAAAGTATACCACCTATTTTTCTTTTTGTAAATAAAATGCTTGTAAACGCTTCTAAATTATGCTATAATACATTTAAGTATAGCAAGACAAATACCTATGCTCCCGGCACAAAGGATGAGTAAAAAAGCCGGGGGTATGGGAATCTTGCAGTTAGGGGGGAGTGTCCCGCATTATGCAGTCATTCAGGGACGTTTTTGAAATGGTGAGCGAGTACTGCAAGGGGGAGATGTCGAACGTTGCGCACAACCTCTGGATTAGCTGTCTGGAGCCGCTGCACATGAAGGACGATGTCGCTTACCTGTTTGTCGGCTCGGAATTTCAGAAGAATATTGTAGAGGAAAAATACATGGAGACGCTCAAGAACGGCTTTCGCCAGGTCTTGGGTTTTGACGTAGAAATCGACATCACCACCGAAATAAGCGAAGAGGACACCCCGCTTTTAGACCCCACCACCGTCCAGCAGCGCGACCGCTCCAAGCAGGAGACGTTAAACGCCATTCTGGGACAGGGCACATATGAATATACATTTGACACCTTTATCGTAGGGCCGTCCAACAAGTTTGCGCACGCCGCTACCTTAGCTGTTGCGACCTCTCCCTCCGCCGCCTACAATCCGCTGTTTATACATGGGGATTCGGGGCTTGGCAAGACGCATCTTCTCTATGCTATCTGCAACGAGATCGAAAGACGACGTCCGGGAACGAACATCCTGTACGTCAAGGGCGAAGAGTTTACAAACGAGCTTATCGCTGCTATCTCGGAGAAGAATACCAACCAGTTTCATCAAAAGTACCGCTCTGCCGATGTGCTTCTCATGGACGACGTGCAGTTTATCGGCGGCAAGGAGAGTACACAGGAGGAATTTTTCCACACCTTCAACTCGCTTTACCACAGCGGCAAGCAGATAGTGCTGACCTCCGACCGTCCTCCCAAGGAGATAAAGACGTTGGAGGAGCGGCTTCGTACCCGCTTTGAGTGGGGACTGTTAGCGGACGTACAGACACCCGACTATGAGACGCGTATCGCCATTATAAGAAGAAAGGCGGAGCTTCTCGACATTGCTCTGCCGGACGATGTAACCGAGTTTATCGCAAACAAGCTAAAGAACAATATAAGACAGCTGGAGGGTGCGGTCAAGAAGCTTCGCGCCTATATGCTCCTAGACAATACACCGCCTACCATAATTGCGGCGCAGAATGCCATAAAGGACATACTAAACGACAACCAGCCTGTAGAGGTGACGGTGGAGCGCATCATCGGCGAGGTGGGGCGCACCTACGGCATATCGGCGGCGGATATTCGCTCAAACAAGCGCTCTGCATCCATATCGGCGGCAAGACAGGTGTCCATGTATGTTGTGCGTGAGATTACGCAGATGTCTATGGTCAACATTGGTGAGGAGTTCGGAGGCAGGGATCACTCCACCGTCGTTTATGCCATAAACCAGACCGAGAAGAACATGCGCGCAGACCGCAGCTTCAAGGAGACCGTAGGGGATATAATAAAAAACCTTAGAAGCTAGTTTTTCCACAGCCGTTTAGGGCTTTATGTTAATGAAATCATATTGTCTGACATTCGGTTTTAAACTTTTTATGTGGAAAGAACCTCTGGTATTAGAGAAAATATCCGGATGACTAGGTTTTTAACTAAATTCTCAACATTTCTTTAACTATCAACATAGGGTTTTCCACACATGATTTTCATTTAAACTTTTCCACAAATTTTGAGATTCGGGCTGTTGACAAATAATGGATAAAAATTAAGGCAAAAAAAGGAAAAAGAGAGTTTTCCACATTTTAACAGCCCCTACTGTTACTACTATTTATATATATGCTAAGGAGGTAATTCTTTGAAGATAACGTTGGACAAGCAGCGTTTGAGTGAGGTGCTGGGTTACGCCGTAAGGTTTGTTCCCTCAAAAAGTCCCACACCAGCGTACGAGGGGGTTTTACTTAAAGCGTTCGGCGACACCCTCACGGTTATCGCCTGTGAGAGCAGTATGGGACTAATCGCCGAGTTGCCCGCTGACATAAAGGAGGAGGGTTCCATTGTTCTGCCCGCGAAGCTCTTCACCGACATGATTCGCTCAATGCCCGACCAAGGCGTAACTATTGCCTCCTCCGATTCTCTTATCACCTCGGTTACGGCGGGAAGCTCCGACTTCTCTATTCCGGGAACAGACAGCTCCTTTTATCCCGCCTCACCCTCATTGGGGGCAGATATTCTCTTTTCTGTCAATGAGGCGGTGCTAAAGTCCATGATTGAGCAGACCCTGTTTGCAGCCGCTACAACCGACACCAAACCCACATTCATGGGGCTTTTATTCGAGACCGAGAATAAGGTGCTCACCGTCGTGGGTATCGACGGTCACCGGCTGGCTGTACGCAGAGAGTTCATCCCCTTTGAGGGAAATGAGAGCTTTATTGTCCCCGCAAAGGCGTTAGGGGAGGTATCCAAACTGCTTTCCTATGACGGTGAGCGTCAGGTTGACATTCGTCTCTACAACAAGCACATCGGCTTCTCTATCGGCGGTTATTTCATCTTCACACGCCAGATCGAGGGCGAGTTCTTTAACTATAAAAGCACTATAGCTGTTTCCTTGCCGCGCACTACAAAAATTAATACACGCCGCTTCCTTGAAGCTGTAAACCGCGTGTCTTTACTTATCTCAGATAAATTGAGAAGCCCCATCCGGCTCAACATCGAGAGCGAGGGGGTTCGTCTCTCCTGTACCACCTCCATAGGTACAGCCACAGACGAGGTAACTGCCTTTACAGAGGGGACTGAGCTGGAAATCGGCTTTAACAATAAATATCTAAGTGATGCTCTAAATGCCGCCGATACAGACGAGGTCATTATAAGCTCGGATTCGCCTGTTTCGCCCTTTATTATTACACCGCCCGAGGGAGACAGCTTTTTGTTTCTCGTTGTGCCGGTCAAGCTGAGATAGGAATATGGAAAATAAAAAGATAGAAATATACACAGAGTATATAAAATTAGGGGATATGCTAAAGTTTGCAGGCGTAACCATGACGGGCGGCGAGAGCAAAGAGCTTATCCTGTCCGGCAAGGTTTCGGTTAACGGAGAGGTCTGTCTCATGCGGGGAAAGAAGCTCTATCCGGGCGATTATGCCGAGTATGAGGGTGTCCGCTGTGAGGTCGTAAGACAGTAGCATGACGATAGAAAGCGCAGAGATTACCGGTTTTCGCAATCTTCTGTCTGTGAGGTATGTGCCCTGTAGGGGGGTCAATCTCATTTGCGGCGGCAATGCCATGGGTAAGACCAGCCTTATGGAGGCTCTGTACCTGCCGTCCTCCGAGAGAAACTTTCGCGGCGCTAAGGATGGGGAGCTGATAAACCGCGGCAGTGAGACGGCTTCTGTATACATTGAGTATACATCATCAGGCACAAATAACTCCGTGGGGATTGGACTAAACCGTGCAGGCAGAGGTAAGCTCTCCCACAACCGCATAAAGACGCAGGACAGACGCCGCATAAGCGAGAACTATCTCATGTGCGCATTCTCGCCGGACGATCTGACTTTAGCCGGAGGAGAGCCTGCCCAACGGCGGCGATACATGGATGTAAGCCTTTTAATGCTAAGTCCCAAATACGGTGACGCACTCTCCACCTATCAAAAGGCTCTAAAAAACAGAAACCTACTGTTAAAGGGAGAAAATCCGCATAGCGACATGATATTTGTCTATAATGATATTATGGCAAAGTCTGCCGCTTACGTCATAAACAGCAGAAAAAAGCTTACTGACCGTCTCTTTAGCTCTCTCTCGCCGCTTTATGCCGAGCTGTCGGGCAGGGGAGAGGAGTTTACCGTCATTTATGAGCCGGCTGTCGAGGGTATGACGGATATGTCCACCTTTAGCCTATATGAATATCTCAATGAGAAATATACAGATAGTATAGATAATGATGTGAAGTGCGGGTTTACGTCCATAGGACCGCACAGGGATGAACTGACAATCAAGATAAACGGACTGCCCGCCAGAACACACGGCTCACAGGGACAGAAGCGTTCGGCGGCGCTGACCTTAAAGCTAGGTCAAGCGGGGCTTATAGAGGAGCTAAAGGGAGAGCCGCCGGTACTGATTCTCGATGATGTACTAAGCGAGCTGGATGAGAAAAGACAGGAGTTTATACTCTCTCATCTGGGGGATATGCAGGTGTTCATCACATGCTGTGACAGGGCGGTGCTGGACAGGCTGCCGGAGGGGACGATGGTGGTGCGCATGTCGGATGGGGAGATAGGGTGAGAAAACATGTTTCTTCATATAGGGCAAAATGTAATGGTGGCATATTCACGCATAATAGGCGTGTTTGATATAGATAATATCACCGTCTCGGAGCAGACAAAGGGATTTCTTGCAAAAGCGCAGGAAAAAGGCAGGATAATAAATATCTGTGCCGACCTGCCGCGATCTGTCGTGCTTACGGATGACGGTGTATACATCACACAGATTGCATCCACGACGCTTCTAAAGCGCAGCAGATAAAAACTACCACATCAAAAGAGGTAAATGAATGGACAACAGTTACAATCAAAGCCAGATTCAAGTATTAGAGGGATTAGAGGCCGTCAGAAAGCGTCCGGGCATGTATATAGGCTCGACAGGCGCACGAGGGCTACACCATCTGGTATATGAGATAGTGGACAATGCCATAGACGAGATTCTTTTGGGATGTAACCGTATAACGGTAGAGATACTGCCCGACGACATAATAAAGGTTACTGACAACGGACGCGGTATACCTGTAGACATGCACGAGAAGATGGGTATATCCACCCTCACGGTCGTTTATACGGTGCTTCATGCCGGAGGAAAGTTCGGCGGTGGGGCTTATAAGATATCGGGCGGACTGCATGGTGTGGGTGCGTCGGTTGTAAATGCCCTGTCCGAATGGCTCAAGGTGACGGTTTCCCCAGACGGTGTACACCTATACGAGCAGACGTTCGAGCGTGGTGAGCCTACCAGTGATGTAGTGCGTATAGGAAGCGCCACATACCGCGGTACATCTGTCAAGTTCAAGCCCGATCCCACCATCTTTGAGGAGACGGTATTTGATAGTGAGACCCTCATTAACCGGTTGCGCGAGCAGGCATTCCTCAATGCGGGGGTTTGCATTGAGTTTACCGACAGAAGAGTAGAAGAGCCTAAGACCGAACGCATGTGCTACGAGGGAGGTATCCGCTCGTTTGTAGAGCACATACACAAGAGAAAGGCCGCCGAGGTTTTGCATCCCGACGTAATATATCTCTCTGCGGCACAGGGAGATACCACCGCAGAGGTGGCGTTACAGTACAACGATAGCTATAATGAGCTTATATATTCCTTTGCCAACAACATCAATACAGGCGAGGGCGGAACCCATGAGGTGGGCTTCAAGGCAGCTTTGACACGTGTGTTCAACGACTACGGCAAACGCTATGGGCTCATAAAAGAGCAGGACAAGAACCTTATGGGCGATGACGTGCGCGAGGGGCTGACCGTCATTATATCGGTCAAGCTGCGGGATGCCCAGTTTGAGGGGCAGACCAAGTCAAAGCTCGGCAACACAGAGGTGCGCTCTCTCGTCGATTCCATGGTGTCCGAGAAGCTGTCCTCCTACTTTGAGGAGAATCCGTCTGTGGCACGAGCTATCTTTGACAAGGCGGTCAATGCCGCCCGAGCAAGAGAGGCCGCCAGAAAGGCAAGAGAGCTGACGAGAAGAAAGTCCGCTCTGGAGACAGCCGCTCTGCCGGGTAAGTTGGCGGACTGTATCGAGCGTGGAATCGAGAACACCGAGATATATATCGTCGAGGGAGACTCGGCGGGAGGCAGTGCGAAGTCTGGGCGTGACCGTAAGTTTCAGGCTATTCTGCCTTTATGGGGCAAGATGCTCAACGTAGAAAAGGCACGTATTGACCGTGTGTTCGGGAATGAGAAGCTCATGCCGGTTGTGACGGCTTTAGGTTGCGGTATAGGGGACGAATTTGACCTTACAAGGCTTCGTTACGGCAAGGTCATAATTATGGCGGATGCCGACGTGGACGGTGCGCACATAAGGACACTGCTTCTGACCTTTTTCTTCCGCTTCATGCGCCCTCTGGTGGCGGCGGGACATATATATATCGCTCAACCGCCGCTATTTAAGCTGTCCCGCGGCAAGCAGGTGAGATATGCTTATTCAGACCGCGAGCGCGATACCTATATGACCGAGATAGCCGGTGACGGTGGTAAGGTGGATATACAACGGTATAAGGGTCTCGGTGAGATGGATCCCGAACAGCTCTGGGAGACCACTATGAACCCCGAAAACCGTACCATCCTAAGGGTGGGCATAGAAGATGCGGCGGCGGCAGACGAGGTATTTACGATACTCATGGGAGACAAGGTTCAGCCGAGACGCGAATTTATCGAGACCAACGCAAAGTATGTAAATAATCTAGACGTATAAATGCTAACCCCGGTTCAATAACGAACCGGGGTTTCTCTTATATCATATATTAATCCTGTACGCGCCTTTGGAGAAGAATAAAGCCGCATATCCCTCCCGCTCCTATAAGCAGTGAGAGCAGTGTCAGTATTAACGGTGCGGCGGCACTGCCAAAATTTTGTCCTCCCTGTAGGGCTTGACGAGAGAGGAGAGACAGGGTAAAAAGACGCGAATCGCTTATATTTACAAGAGGTACGGCAGTGTCGTTGAGCACCCCGGATAAGGTCAATGCCAGAGCTATAATGATAAATGGAAGCATATCCTTAATATACCGTCCTGGGGAGACGTTAAGCTCCGAGCTAAAGAGGATAAGGGCGGTGACGGTGAGGGACAGAATGATTGTGCCGTTTATAATACCGCCCGACACAACCGGAACGAGTGTATTTATAAGTCCCAGTGACCGGTTAAACATAAACTCGCCGATTATGCTCGTACCGACAAACAGAATAAGCCCTGTGATAATAAGCCCAAACGGTGTAAACAGCCGGTATAAGCCGTATGAACCAGCAGATGACAGTGCAATCGATAACAAGGCAGTAATTATAGTTATAATAAGTGTGGGAACAAGGGAGGGGAGTACCTGTTCTATTCCGCCTGTACCGAATATCATGACGAGGGAGGCTATAGCTATTATCACGGCAGCAGCACCTACAATAAGCATAACCGCCGGGATTTTCCTTGCTTCGGTTGGGACGGCGGGTGCATGTAAGGAGGATGCGGGCTTTTTAAGGTATGCTCTTATAACAAAGAAGAAAACCACAGAGAAAATCACCGCAAACGGAAGTGATAATAAAAGCTTTATAATATGTACCGCACTGGCAAAGGATATCTGCATGTTCATAAGCCCTGAACGGAAGCTCATAAAATCGAGGGTAGAGAGGGAATCAAAGTTCATGGGGTTTGTAAGGGAATAGATTACCTCAAACGAGGGAGAGAAGATGCTATAGGCAGAGAAGCCGAATACCGTAAGGATTCCTATACCGCAGCCGAGATAGACATGCTTTCCCTTTCGTTTCGAGAACACGGCGAACACCGTTCCGAGAAATGTACCGTAGCAAAAGACCTTCAACCACACGATTATCAGATATGCAAATCTTGAGGTGGATGGGTTCATGAGCATTGAGGGGAACAGCTTCATAATGAGAGCGGACAGCGTTATGTCCGGGATGAATACCGGCAGCAGAATAAGCCCCGCTGTGAGCATGGCTGTACGGTTATCCAGCCGTGCCAGCATGACGGATGAGAGAAATGCCAGCACCAGGGGAATAATAGTTCCCATGAGAGACAGCAGTATACTGTTTACTACGGACGGAAAGAATTGTGCGGAGTTAAAGAGCATTTCAAAGTTTCTCATACCTACAAACGGACTTTGTCCCCCCATAGCGGGTGAATACTCCTTAAATGCATTAAAGAACGTCCAGACAGCCGGAATGACTTTTAATACAGCAAAAATAACAAATAATACTATTGTAAAAACTATTGCAGGAAGCTTATAATTCTTAGCAGATGGAAGATTATCCATTGTATCTACCCCCTTTTTTTTCCAGTATATCATATACATATTATTATTGCAATAACAAAATTCAGTACAAAATCACATTATAGACATAAAAATTTTACTTTTATATGGTATAATATGGAAAATAAACTAAGTGACGGGGGCTACAATGGCGGACGGGACATCATTTGTAAAAAGACACAGAAAAGGGCTCATCGCCGCCGCGATTATTCTGCTTGCGGCTATATCCATTTTCGTCTTTATTTCATCACGTCGGCAGAATATGGAGATAGCTCCGCCCGATACCACCCCTTTGGCT
>CAYSTR010000016.1:0-15353 GCA_964433745.1 uncultured Oscillospiraceae bacterium
TCCTTCCAGTTATACCGCTCATCAAATGCTCCCGCAAATATTATTACATCCGGATTGACAGAACGCACGACATGCTGGATATTCTCGTCATCCAGCGGGACATCATATGTAATGACGCGCCTGTCTATGGGATTTTTTGTTGTTTTAACCCGCCCCGAGATATGGTAGACGCTCCACCTCTCCTTTAGGAGCTTATCCACTATAGAAGTAGTGACGAAGCTTTTAGTACCTCCTACCAATAATGCGTTAATAAATACCACCCCTCATGTAAAGAACATCCGTCCTTATCGTGCAACCTTTTCCATCTCTTCCATTTGATTCCGCAGTTCCTTTACATCCCTGTTGAGAAGAGAAATCTGAATAGTCAGCTCGTTTATCTTGTTGTTTGACACCGCCAGCTCGTTGGATACATAAAAAAGCATACACACTAAAAACACCACCGCAATTACAACAACAAATATCGGCTGATAATCGATATGAAGCCACGATGTAATCCTATTGAGAATTGTCGGGAATGCCCCCAGTATCATTGCCCCGAAACCCACAATAAGCCAGATAAGCGAAACTGATTCATTTGATTTTCTCTTTATCATTAGATAAAGAACCGCAAAAAACACAACCGCCCCTAGCCCTAACTGTAAGAACCTTAAAATGAGATCCATACACACCACCCAAAGACAACTATCTATTTATATAACAATTCTACATTCATTAATTTACTTTGTCAATCCTTTAACCTTTTACGCAAAGTAGGTTGCAAACGGCTTTTCTATATGCTATAATGTATACGTGGAAGTTTACGTCTAAATCAAAGCATACTTGAAACACCCAATATTTACCTTAAATACCCAAAGCTGCGGTGTCCTTAATTACGCCATGGGTCTAAAGCCCATACCGAACACCTCAGTGACATCGTTAACAATAATAAAAGCGTTCTTATCTATCTCGTTTATTGTACGTTTAAGCTCATAAAATTCACGTTTTCCGCTTACTAAAAGAAGCACATTTTTCTCTTGTCCCGTATAAGCACCTGCACCTTTAAGCTTCGTGACACCTCTTCCCATTTTTTCTAGGATGTGAGCGGCGATACGGTCGTTGTGATCCGATATGATAAACGCCTGTTTTCCGGAATGTGTACCGTACATTACCGTGTCTATAACCTTTGAATAGACGAATATGCTGATAAACGCATACAGTCCCGACTCAAAGTTTTTAAATACCAGCATGGAAAGCAGTATAACCACCACGTCGAACATGAGAAATATCGTTCCCAAGGGAACAGAGGGGGATTTCTTCTGTATATCCAGCGACAGAATATCCACACCGCCGGTAGAGCCGCCCCGAAGTATGACAAGCCCGATACCAAAACCCATAATAGCACCGCCGAACAAGCCCCCTAGCAGAGGATCACCCTCATACACAGGAACCTTTTGAAACAGCACGTCCACCGACAGAGAGAATATGATAAGCGAGAACAGCGTCTTTAGTATAAATGTCCTGCCAAAGGATTTATATCCAATAATAAACAGCGGCAGATTGAGAACAAATGTGGACAAACCTATGGGTATGTTAAACATATAATTGAGTATTGTAGAGATACCCGTTAAACCGCCGGGAGCAATATGATTCGGTGCGGTAAACGAGTGTATCGCCAGTGCGAATATCATGTTCCCCACTATCGTAATGAATATATCCGCTGCGGCGCGCTTTGTTTTCATAGTTGGTCTCCTCTTAAAATAAGGATTTGCTCAAACAGCTTTTCAATCCTTATTATGTCCCCGCAAAGATATAAATAACCGAATAACGCCTCCACTCCGGTAGCTTTTCTGTAGTCAGCCACTGTTGCGCCTTTAGGTACTCGCGCCGAGCTTGCATTGCGACCGCGCTTTAGTATCCGCTGTTCATCCTCGTTTACAAGCTCAATCAACACATCATAAAGCTTTGCCTGCTCCGATGCCTTGACATAGCTGACAGAGCTTAAGTGCAGCTTTTCGGGCGGCAGCTCCTCCTTCCCGACTAATCGGCTTCGGACTAATAGCTCATATACGCTGTCACCCAGAAATGCCAGTGTGAGTGGATTTAAAAGCTTGGGGTCTTTGTCCGACGAAAAACTAAACGTCAAATATTTCACCTATTTTCTTTAATTTATTAACGGAGGTTATATAATGCCAAAGGATATCCACACAGTTAATATTGAGCAGGGAATGCCCGATACGCTCACCGCACTGCGCCACATGGGAAGTGCTATGCGCACTGCCAGGGCAGCGGGAATCCCGCTAGTAAAGCTCATACACGGCTACGGCTCGTCCGGAACAGGCGGGAGAATCAGACAGTCGGTACATAAGGAGCTTTTGGAAAAGAAGCGTAGGGGGCAGATAAAGGATTTTATTAAGGGGGAGGATTTCTCTCCGTTTAACGAAAGCACCCAGCGCGTCATACAGGCTCTGCCCGCCATAACAAAGGACAGCGATTACTGCAAAGAAAATCACGGAATCACGATAATTTTTCTATAAAAAGGCGCTGTTTGCTAAACGGCAGAATATACCCTAAAAAAGCACGATACACGTGCTTTTTTTATGCATAAATTGGCTTTGCACTCATAGAAAAACCTCCGCATATGCTGTATCAGGCGGCAGAGCGCCTGCCGAACAAAACATTTTAATTCTTAAGGAGCGGTTTGTATAAACCTTCCTTATACTGTTAAAAATAATACCAACACAATATTCTAATTCGGATGTTAAAAAGATACAGAAATGGAGAGTGATGTATGTGACCGTTAGACGAGGAGACATCTATTATGCCGATCTTTCGCCCGTTGTTGGCTCGGAGCAAGGCGGTATTAGACCTGTACTAATTGTCCAAAATGATGTGGGAAACAAATATAGTCCGACCGTTATCGCCGCTGCCATTACCAGTCAGCGCGAAAAATCCAAGCTTCCTACGCATATTGAGATACATTCGGACGACTGCGGACTATCAAAGGATTCCGTGGTGCTGCTCGAGCAGGTTCGTACCATAGATAAAAAGAGGCTGAAGGAGCGTATGGGCAAGCTGGATTTAAACTCCATGTATATGATTAACCGAGCCCTTTCTATTAGCTTCGGTCTGGAAAACGGTGTGGACGAGCTGGAGGATGCTACATAAACTTTATTATTAATAGTAATGCAGTTTATGTTGACATCTAAGGCCAATTAGGGGGCGTGAAGCTCCCATACCGGGAAATGGTCAAAAGCCGTTTCTCGGTTTTATTTTTCCCGTAAATAAGGCACTATATGCCCCTTAATATTCGTCGCACTCTCTATCCTCACCCTGGCATAGTTCTCGGTATACCCCACATACGCACCGTCCTCATACCCCTCTATAAGGACATTGCCGTATCCGTGCTCCTTTGTAAACTCCCGCTCGTGCTCCTCGCACAGGCTTGTCAGCCTCGCTGCCCGCTCCAAACAAACCGCTTTCCCCACTTGTCCCGGCATATCGGCTGCTTTAGTCCCCTCTCTTCTGGAAAAGGGGAACACATGCACCCGTGAGAAGCGTATGCGCTCAGCAAACGCCATACTCATGAGAAAATCCTCCTCGGTCTCCCCCGGAAACCCTGCCATAAGGTCGGTTGTTATCCCGACCCCCGGAAACATCTCCCGCACCCTCCCAACAAGCGTAGCATAATAATCCGTGTCATAACGTCTGTTCATGGCTTTAAGCGTACGGTCGCACCCGCTTTGCAAGGACAGATGAAAGTGCGGACAAAGCTTTTTTATGCGGGAAAGCCGGACAAGCATATCCTCGTCCACGAGATCCGGCTCCAGTGAACCGAGCCGAATGCGCTCGATTCCGTCCATCCTCGCCGCAGTCTCGACTGCATCCGCCAGTCCCGCTCCTATATCCTGCCCATAGCACGACAGGTTGACCCCCGACAGCACCACCTCACGGCATCCGCAATCCGATAGCCTCTTCACCTCCTCCGCAATGGAGGACAGAGATTTAGATCGGACAGGACCTCTGGCAAACGGCACGATACAGTAGGCGCAAAATCGGTCACAGCCGTCCTCTATCTTCACGACAGCGCGGGTGCGCGAATCAAACCGGCTCACCGACAGCTCCTCAAACAGCTCGTCCTTTTCGTGGGGAGGAATATGTACAATCCGCTCCCCGCCCGATTTAAACGCCGCTACAAGCGAGGGAAGCTTTGCCCTGTCGCGCACACCGGACACAATGTCAGCACCTAAAAGCTCCGCTTTGTCGGGGTATGCCGATGCAAAGCAGCCGGTGAGCACCACCACACCCTCCGGATTGTCCCGCTTGGCTCGGCTTATGGTATGCCTCACCTTCTTGTCCCCCGTGGACGTGACGGTACAGGAATTTATCACCGTCACATCGGCGGATACATCCCCGGTTAAGGTATAGCCATGCTGCTCAAACAGCTCGGTCATTGCCTGTGTTTCGTAGCTGTTGACCTTACAGCCCAGTGTGATAAACCGTATTGTCCCCAAAAGCTCATTCAACCCCTTGGTATTATATATAATTTTATTTGGATATTTCTGGCAACATTTCACTAATACATAGAAGTTTGCTGGAGATACTAAATAAATATTGACAAATCTCAAAAGTATGGTATATTTAAGTTGTAAGAAAAAATAAGAATGAAGGGCGGCACACTAAGAAGGGTGTGCGGTAAGGAGGGTATTATGAAAACAGTAACCATTTCGCTGGGAACCATCAACGATGTTAAGACATTCGTAAACACAGTATCGTCTTATGAGTTTGATGTGGATCTGGTATCGGGACGCTATGCGGTGGACGCTAAGTCAATCATGGGCATATTCAGCCTTGATTTGTCAAAACCTATAAAGGTTGAGATTCACAGCGACAACTGCCAGAAGTTCCTCGATGAGATTGCAAAGTTTGTAGTCTAAGAAAGTTAACAAAGCCGGGTGCTGTACAGTTCTTGTACGGCACCCGCTTTTTTTATTCCAGCTGTATTCCTTGGCTCTCAAGCTTTTTCTGACGCTTCTCCATAAACTCGCCAACCAGAGTATAAATAACCGCAAAAAACGGTACACCCACCAGCATCCCTACAAACCCGAACAAGCCGCCGCCCAAGATAATGGCAAACAGCACATAAAACGCCGGAAGCCCTGTCGTGTCGCCCAATATCTTAGGTCCTAGAATATTGCCGTCAAACTGCTGTAACGCCAAGATAAACAGCGCAAACCACAGCGCTTGAATGGGGTTTATAATGAGAATAATAAGCACCCCCGGCACTGCACCGATAAATGGACCAAAAAACGGTATAACATTGGTCACGCCCACAATGACGCTGATGAGCACGGCAAAGGGCATCTTAAATATCGTCATGCCCACAAAGCAGAGTATACCTATAATAAAGCTGTCGATAATCTTCCCCATTATAAAGCCGGAAAAGGTGGTGTGGCTCTTTCTTAGCACACCCATGACCCACTCCGCCGTCCGCGCCGGAACAAAAACAAAAAGTCCACGCTTGAACTGCCGCTTAAACCTGTCCTTGTCCGCCAGCATGTAGACCGACACAATGAGCGCAACAAGCGAGTTTATAATCCCCGTCGTCAGCCCCTTGGAAAAGTCGATAATATTGGGGAGCACATTAGACGCCATGCCCAAAGCCCCCGACAACACCTGTTCCCACGAAACAAGCATATTACGCACCAGCGACATGTCTATATTGAGCGAACCGACAAGCGATTCCAGATAGCTGACCGACTGGTTAAAGTAGTCCTGCATGTTCATGACCAGCTGCTTTAGGCTGTCGATAATCTGAGGCAGAACGATGGACACCAAAAGCGCGATAATAAGGAGTGCAATCAAGAACGTCATCACCACACCCAGTATGCGCACCAGCCGTTTTCTCTGCTTCTTTTTTTCGAGATACACAGATAAAATATGTTCAAAAAACATGACAGCGGGATTTAATATATATGCAATGGCAAACCCGATGATAAAGGGCGCAAGTATCCCTGTAAGCTTCCCGATAAAACCGGACACCACCGAAAAATTTGTGATGAATGCCCATATAAGAAGTCCTCCGGCTATTACCCCCAACGCCAGCACTGCCCGCGAAACGTCCCGTTTGTCAAAATTAAGCTTGATAAAATCACCACCTATAATTATAAAACCTTTACTAATCTGTCAGAAGATATTTAACTGGTATAGCTCTTACCGTAGTAATTGATAATGTTCACAATCTTCCCCTGCTTATATTCAGCATCGCCGCCCGACATGCATTTTCCGGCGGTATCCCCCTGTTTCATCGCATCCGGCCACACACCCGACAGTCCAGTCACGTCCCCTGCCGCGTATATGCCGCTTATGTTTGTCGCCATGTGCTCGTCTACGGTAATACCCTTGTTCACTGATATCCCCGAACCCTCAAGAAATGCTGTTCTTGAGCGCACCCCCACTGCCGCAACGGCAAAATCGCAGGGAAGTATGTCTCCCCCCTCAAGCTCTATGCCCGATATGCCCCCCATAGCGTCCACATGCGCCTTGACCGCTTTTACACCCAGCCTAAAGGATACCCCCGCCGCTTCAAACAGCGCTTGATACTCCCCTGCTGTCTTTTCGTCCAGCTGTACCGACAGCACGCGGTTGGCAAGCTCCGCGACGGTCACCGAAACCCCGCGCCCTATAAGAGCAAAGGCAGCATCGAGCCCCACCAGTCCCGCGCCTATTATGACCGCGCAGCTGCCCGGCATCGCCACAGAATCGATGGCGGCTACATCCTCGGCGTGGCGCAGTCCGAACACATTTTGTGCCGTGCGCAGATTCTCTATGGGCGGGATGAAGGATTCGCACCCTGTGGCGATACAGAGCTTATCAAAGGAAATGTCCTGCTTGTCGGTTTTTACTGCACGTATATCGGTCATAACCGCCGTCACGCTCTGACCGGAGATCCATGTTATGTTGTTTTTCTGAAAAAAGTCCCTGGGGATAAACGATAGTCCATCCAAGGATTTCTCGTGCGAGAGAAGCTTCCCCAGCATGGAGCGGGCATACACCCTCACATCCTCCGAGATCATGACTATCTCCCCGTCACTGTCGTTTGCTCTTATAGCCTTAGCACAGGCAATGCCCGCCGACGATACCCCGATAATAACATATTTAGCCATAATCTGCCGTCTCCTTTAACTATTTTGTATCTCTTATGCGTGTATCCAGCTTATCTCTATATGTTTCTCTGAATGTCTCGAATGTGCCGTTTTCTATATTCAATCGAATCCTAACCATAAGCTCATTATAGAAATAGAGGTTATGCATGACAGAGAGCCTCAGCGCCAGCATCTCCCCCGCCTTAAACAGATGCCTGATGTAGCTTCTCGTATGGTGACGACATGCCGGACAGCCGCATTCCGTGTCGATGGGGCGGTCGTCCTCCTCGTAACAGGCGTTGAGTATGTTCATGCGCCCCTGCCATGTGAAGATATGTCCGTGCCGCGCATTTCTTGCGGGCATTACGCAGTCAAACAGGTCAATCCCGCGGGAGACACACTCGATAATGTTGCCGGGTGTACCCACACCCATAAGGTATCGCGGCTTGTTTCCCGGCATTAAAGGCGTGACGAGCGACACAATGCGGTACATCTCGGCAGTCGGCTCACCCACCGCAAGCCCCCCTATGGCATATCCGTCCAGATCAAGCTCCGCTATACGCTCCATGTGCCCTGTTCTAAGCTCGTCAAAGGTACAGCCTTGATTTATGCCAAACAGAAGCTGCTTCTTATTTATCGTATCATGAAGCGCATTAAGACGCGTCATTTCCTCTTTACAACGCACTAGCCATCGGTAGGTGCGCTCGCACGACATGTCGGCATAGGCGTAGGTGGCGGGGTTCTCGACACACTCGTCAAACGCCATGGCAATCGTCGAGCCTAGATTTGATTGTATGCGCATACTCTCCTCGGGCCCCATGAATATCCGCTTTCCGTCCACATGTGAGGAAAAGGTCACCCCCTCCTCCTTAATCTTGCGGAGCTTCGCCAGAGAGAACACCTGAAATCCGCCGCTGTCTGTAAGTATTGGCCCTCGCCAGTGCATAAATTCATGGAGACCGCCTCTTCGCCGAATAAGTTCGTCACCGGGACGCACATGCAGATGGTAGGTATTGCAAAGAGCCACCTGTGTACCCAGCTCGGTCAGCTCATATGGGGACAAACCCCCTTTAATGGCGGCTTGTGTCGCCACGTTCATGAATGCGGGGGTGGATACCGTGCCGTGTACCGTCTCAAATGTACCTAGACGTGCGTTTTGTTCGGTTTTATTCAGTTTAAACATATATACCCCACATCACAAAATCAGCATACAATCGCCGAAGCTAAAAAACCTATACCGCCGGATCACCGCTTCACGGTAGGCGTTCATGGTATTATCATACCCCGCAAAGGCGCTCACAAGCATAATGAGCGTACTTTCGGGGAGGTGGAAGTTGGTCAAAAGCCCGTCAGCGCACAAAAACTCATACCCCGGTGTGATGAATATATCGGTCTGACCGGAACATGCCCTTATCCCGCTCTTAGCCGCCGTCTCCAGCGTTCGCATGGCGGTCGTACCCACGGCTATAACCCGCCCGCCCGACTGCTTTGTCTTTATTATCCTGTCCGCCGTCTCCTGCGGGAGGGAGTACCACTCGGAGTGCATCTTGTGCTCCTCTATTCTATCCGCTTTCACAGGGCGGAATGTACCCAGTCCCACATGCAGTGTCACATACGCCGTACCTATACCCATATCGCCGAGATCTGCAAGCAGCTCTTTGGTAAAGTGCAGTCCGGCGGTGGGGGCGGCGGCAGAGCCTGTCTCGCGGGAGTAGACCGTCTGGTATCGCTCCTTGTCTTCTAGCGGTGCTTTTATATAGTGGGGCAGGGGCATCTCCCCCACCTCATAAAGGACGGACATAAAGTCGGGGGTCACGAACCTAAGCCTGCGGTTGCTGTCGTTTATCGTCCCCTCGCACACCGCCGTCAGCCGCCCGCCGCCCAGAGAGAGGGCAGTACCCTCCTTAATGCGCCTCCCCGGCTTGACCGCCGCTTCCCATACATCGCCGCCCAGAGGAGCAAGCAAGAGCACCTCAACCTTTGTGCCGGTATCCTGCTTCTCACCGTACAGCCGGGCGGGCAGGACGCGGGAATCGTTGAGCACTAAAAGATCGCCGGGACGAAGAAAGTCACCTATATTTGAGAAATGCGTGTGTTTTCTCTCACCTGTACGCCTATCCATAAAGAGCATCCGTGAGGCGGTTCTGGGTTCTGCGGGGGTCTGTGCTATGAGCTCCTCCGGGAGCTCGTAAAAAAAATCACTGCGGTTTATGGTTTTCACCCATCTTCTATGTTAAACTATTTGACAAAGCACGAATATAATGATAGAATAAAAGTGTATATATCTATTCTAATCCAGTACACGCAAAATTTCAACAAACAAATTGAAAATATTTTGCAAAACAAGAAGCAAAACATAATGAAAGGACTGTTTTCTTTGAAAAAGGTTTGTATTGCAGGCGCAACGGGCATGGTGGGACAGCGCTTTCTGACACTTTTAAACAATCACCCCTGGTTTGACGTAGTAGCTCTGGCGGCTTCGGGACGTTCCAGCGGCAAGACCTACGAGGAGGCCGTGGGAGGACGCTGGTTTATGTCCGAACCCATCCCCGAAAAATACAAAAATATCGTTGTGCTCGACGCCGTAGAGGACGCGGAGAAGATAGCCGATATGTGCGACACGGTGTTCTGTGCCGTTACATTGTCGAAAGAGGAGACCAAGGAGCTGGAAGAGCGTTATGCAAAGCTTGAAATGGTCGTCATCTCCAACAACTCTGCGCACCGCAAGACCCCGGATGTTCCCATGATAATCCCCGAGGTCAATCCGGGTCACACCGACATTATCCCCTATCAGAGAAAACGTCTCGGTACTTCCCGCGGTTTTATTGCCGTAAAATCGAACTGTTCGTTGCAGTCCTACGTTCCGGCTTTAACCCCGCTCATGGATTTAGGGCTTACAAACGTGCTGGCATGTACCTATCAGGCCATTTCCGGCGCGGGCAAGAACTTTGAGCAGTGGCCCGAGATGGTGGATAATGTCATACCGTTTATCGGCGGAGAAGAGGAAAAGAGCGAGCAGGAGCCGCTTAAAATATGGGGCAAGATTGCAAATGGTGTCATTCAACCCGCCGTCTACCCCTCCATAACGACACAGTGCATCCGTGTACCGGTAACCGACGGACACCTAGCGGCGGCATTTGTTTCGTTTGACAAGAAGATTGGCAAGGACGAGATAATCGAGCGCTGGAACAATTTTGAGGGTGAGCCGCAGAGGTTGAAGCTCCCGCTAGCACCGCAAAAGTTCCTCCATTACTTTACTGAGGACGATCGTCCCCAAACAAAGCTTGACCGTAATCTCGAAAAGGGCATGGCAGTCTCGATTGGACGTCTCCGCCCCGATTCACAGTTTGACTTTAAGTTTATCAGCCTCTCCCACAACACACTGCGCGGCGCGGCAGGCGGCGGCGTACTCATGGCAGAGCTTTTACACGCGAAGGGCTATCTTGACAGTTAACAGTTAACAGTTAACTGTTAACTGTGTCGGAGCGCCTGCGGCGCGGTTTTTTGGCTGCCGCATATTTTTTATTATAAACGGGGGTAATGTTATATGAAGAAGATCGTTTTCCGGGGAGCCGGAACTGCGATTGTTACACCTATGCTGCCCGAGGGCGGGATTGACTATGCTCGTCTGGGTGAGCTTATCGACAGTCAGATTGCCGCCGGTATCGATGCTATTGTGGCGTGCGGTACTACCGGCGAATCCTCGACCATGACCGATGATGAGCATGTCAAGGTTGTGGATTTTGCCTGTGCGCGTGTGGCAGGGCGTGTGCCTGTCATTGCGGGTGTAGGCTCGAATGATACCGCTTACGGTGTTTGGCTCTCAAAGGAAGCAAAGGCCTCCGGCGCGGCGGCACTTTTGCACGTCACACCCTACTACAATAAGACCTCACAGGCGGGGCTTGTCCGGCACTTTCTCACCATCGCAGACGAGACCGATCTGCCTGTTATCCTCTACAATGTACCATCCCGAACAGGCGTGAACATCAAGCCCGAGACCTATCTTGAGCTGTCGCGCCACGAGAACATTGTCGCCACGAAGGAAGCAAACGGAAACATCTCGGACATAGTAAAGACCCGCGCACTGTGCGGTGACGATCTTCACATGTATTCCGGCAACGACGATCAGATAATCCCCATAATGTCACTGGGCGGACTGGGTGTTATCTCGGTTGCCAGCAACATTATCCCGGAACAGATACATACCCTCACCAAGCTGTATCTTGACGGAGACATAAATAAAGCCGCTTCCATGCAGCTTTCGCTTTTAGAGCTTATGAACGCTATGTTTGTGGATGTTAACCCCATTCCTGTCAAGTACGCCATGAATCTCTTGAAGCTGCCGTCAGGACCCTGCCGTCTGCCGCTTGTCCCACCGTCCGACAAGGATAAGGCTTATATCGCAGATGTGCTGAAAAGGTACGGTCTGCTCTAGGTTTTGGGGTATGAAATAAAGAATAAGGACGCTAAAACATGAGGTATGTAAACTTTATTATAAACGGTGTGAACGGACGTATGGGGCGCAAGCTCTGCGAGGTCATAGCCGGTAAACCGGGCTTCAAGGTTGTGTGCGGTATCGACAAGGACACCTCCGAGAGAGAGTTTCCCGTCTTTGCCACCCCCGACGACTGCACCCTCACGGCGGACGTGATTATCGACTTCTCTCATCCGTCCTGTCTTGGCTCAATCCTCTGGTTCGCCACCGGGCGCAACATCCCCATAGTCATAGCGACTACCGGGTTCTCCGAGCTGCAATTAGAGGAAATCAGAAAGGCGTCCGCTAAGATACCTGTGTTCCACTCCTCCAACATGTCACTGGGAATGGCAGCCCTCATGAGCCTAACGCAAAAGGCAGCTAGGGTGCTGGGCGAATCCTACGACATCGAGATTATCGAGAGCCACCATAACCAGAAGCTGGACGCTCCCAGCGGCACGGCAATAATGCTTGCCGAGGGCATAAACGAGGTATGCGACAACCGCTATAGCTATATATACGACCGTCACGAGGAGAGGAGAAAACGCTCTGCCTCCGAGATTGGCATACACACTGTAAGGGGCGGCACCATAGTCGGCGAGCACGAAATCATGTTTGCCGGACATGACGAGGTCATCACCATCACCCACAAGGCATACTCCCGCGAGATATTTGCCACAGGTGCGGTAAATGCTGCCCAGTTTCTTTTAGATAAGCCCATCGGATTATATGCAATGAAGGATATAGCCCGCTGACAGTTGTATTTTTGCGGCTGATCTCTCATGAGGTCAGCCGCTTTATTTTATTTAATTTAAAGGAGGTTTACACATGCAAATACGAAGGATTACCCCGGACGAGCTGTACAAGCTAAAGGCTATCGCCGCAGTGGCATTCGAGTTCTCCAAGGATTTAGAAAAGGAGAAGGAGGAAAAACATGAGTACATTCCGGTACAAGGCTTCATAAACCAGCACTACGGTGCGTTTGAGGATGATAAGCTGTTTGCCGGAATGGAGCACATCCCCTACGAGGTAAATTTTGACGGTCACGCTGTCATGCTCTCGGGTATTGCGAGTGTATGTACCCTCCCGCCCTACCGCCGCAAGGGTGCTGTCCGCGAGTGCTTCGGAAAGCTGTTTTCCGATCTTCGTGACACAGATTTTCTCTTGTCCTACCTCTATCCCTTTTCCCGCTATTTCTACCGCAAGTTTGGCTACGAGAACAACTCCGATATAAGCGAGTGGACCATACAGCTGCGAGCGCTAAAGCCCTACGGCAGTAAAGGCAGTGTAGAGTTTCTCGAACCGGGAGGTGACAGCTCCGGCTTTAGGGAGGTGTACACCCGCGCTAATGACGGCACTAACCTCTCGGTCTTTCGCGGTGAGAAGTACTTCGACTACCTCCAAAAGCTCGACCCCTACAAGGATGTGCGCTATGCCTACCTCTACAGAGACGAAAACAGCACTCCTAAAGGGCACATCATATTCTCTAAGGAGCATTCTGACGGCAAGAGCATCATGAACTGCGTCCCAAACTACGGCTTATTGCGCGAGCTTTACTATACCGATATAGACGGATTAAAGGGACTTCTCGACTTTGCACTCACATTCTCATCCAACTATGATGCGATACGCTTCCTATTACCCTCCGACATAGATCTGACCGGTATAATAAGCGAACGCAACTACTGTCAGCGCTCCATGCGCCAGTCCGGAATGGTGCGCGTCCTCGATGTGGAGCGTATACTAAGGCTGGCGAGGTATAATGGTACAGGTACTCTCACAGTGGGAATAACCGACAGCATGTGCGAATGGAACGACGGTGTATTTTCCGTCTCCTACGAGAACGGTCAGTTCTCCTCCATAACACGCTCCGGCAGCCCGGATGTGACCATGGACATTACCACATTCTCCTCCCTCATAACAGGTACATACGCGGACATAAAAGGATGTCTCAAACCGGACTTGAAGATAATCAGAAGCAGTGCAAATTTTGGCGGTATGTTCTTCTTCAAGCGAAACCACATAGCCGATATGTTTTAAGCTCTCACAAAAGGTTAAGCACGATGCCGCGAATATGGCATCGTGCTTTTTTCCTTTATTCTATTTTTAATGCAATCTGTCCGCTCATGCTCATATTACTGTAGCTCCGGAGTGTAAGCAGGTTTTTCCCTTTAAATTGATCAAACTGCCTAGTCATCTGCCATATGGGCGAGATGATGATATGTGCTTTATCGTAGGTGTAAGCGAGAACCAAGGTGTCGCCGTCAAGCTCTGCTGTGAGCTTGGGATTTGTATAGTTTATCACATTTATACCATCCGCTTCGTATCTCGGGAATTGATATAAAACTGTGAGTGTATCTCCCTTAATGCTCCCCATTTCCTCTGTGGAATTTAAATACATGGCGTATCGGTTTAAGGAGTATCTGTTACTGTCAGGAACAACTATATTCTCATTTGCTTTTATGCGGATTGCAGACCCCTTTTTAAGATGTGATATATCGATGGTAATCTTATTAAAACCGGCAAAATAGTCCGTTTCACCGTATGATTCCATCTGAAGAAACCCGCTCGAGCCTGTACTCGAACTAAATAAAACCACCGGTACTACAGAGATACTGAATAATATCACAACAGATAAAAGCACAATCCCGGCAACACTCAGCTTTTTTACACTTTGATGATAGACGGTATAATAGTTGATTAAAAGGGAAACCGCCGTCATAACAAGCCATATAACAACAGCCTTGGCAAAAAACCATAAAAGGCTTGGTTCATCAAACAAAAAATCAAAAATTTTAGGTATGTTTCTAGATGTCCATTCAGAATTAGCAATCAATAATGCGCTTATGGCTATCATAATGATCACCGCATATATCTTCCACTTTCGCAGTATGACACCGATAAGTCCGTAGAGAGCAGCAATCAAAGAGCTGTAGGCAATAAAAACAAAGAAACCTGTCACAACAAACAAGAAATCAAAATCGAGGGCAAAATAAACATAAGGACTAAAGATAGTGGTAAACTTAAATAAGCCCTGTTGTAATAGATACAACATAAGAGACAAAAGTCCAAAGATTAGTACGATTGCATGGCTCAAAAGCTGTGTCGAGACAAACCGGGCGGTATTTGTCTGCGGCAGCACCGACCAGTAATCGTTGAAGGTACGGTATAAAGCCATTGATATGAGAAGCCCTATCGATAATCCCACCACCAATATCGAGGAATAATCATTAATCCGGTATATTAATGCGCCGTTTACTTTTTCATTAAATATACTTACCACAGTCGATGCCGAGCTTGTAAGGAACAAAATTCCAAACGCCAGAAACAGCCAAGGATATATGCGTTTTGATGCATGGATCTTCACCCGAAACAGCTTCATTGTATTATTAAGCTCATTTTTTACCATAGACATTTGAGTTCATCCTCCTTATCCTGCTTTGTCAGATAGATACACAAGTCCTCCGGTCTAACAGCCGAAACGGTGAGATTATGCTTTTTTGCATTCATAATAGTATTTTCATCCGGTTTTTCATAGATAACGGCAAAGCATAAAAGATTACTCTGCTGTTTTGCGATTACCTTCTTCCCCGATGTGAAGTCATTTATCGCTTTTGCGTCACCGTCCACTCTGTAGGCACTGCTCCGCATGTCATCTATAGACTGATGAAGCATGAGTTTTCCGTCCTCAATCAGAATAATATCGGACAATAGCCCCTCAAGCTCGCTTAACAGGTGGCTGGATATTATAAATGTCC